>NZ_JAYGIF010000155.1:0-39823 GCF_034931345.1 Pseudanabaena sp. CCNP1317
TCTGTCCTTTGGTTGAAACTTCTCAGGTATCTTCAAATTAGTGCCGATATTGCTGCTCGTCATGGCTTTGAAATTATTCTCAAACCCATTCCCACTTAACTCTTTTAGGAATGGTGCAAGATCTCAGTTCTCCATACTTGTCAATTAAGTGAGGACGTTTTTTAAAGAATTTGCGTTCTTTACGTTTATAGTCATCATCTTTAACTAATTTCATGTTTTAAATCTTGAATATAAGCTTTTACATCACTAATCTCGGTAAAGCCCGATAAACCTTCCTGTTTAATTTTTTGTATGGTTTTTAAGCATTGATGTTGATCTATTGCGAGATCTTCATCAGATTCTTGCTCTATCTCGCTATTAATTCCCAATCGAAAATAGTGAATCAGATCATATAGAGCAGATAGTTTAGATTCGGGAATATATTGCAACTCGTTAATGATGGCATCTTTATTTGACATTGCTCGATACCTGTAAAAGTAGTGTTGAAAATATTGCTATTGATAAATTTTACCTAATAAAACCGATCGCTTGGCTCCAGTGACACTAGGCAAATTGCCATAACGTTCTTTTAAGCGTAAATATCCCAGCAACGCAAAGGCGATCGCCTCTTTACTATCGCTATCGATGCCACAGTCATTAGTACGCATTACGATCGCAGGTTTAACTAAATTCTGTAATCGCTCCATCAAATAGCCATTATGACCACCACCACCACCGATTAAAACCTCGTCGGGAAATACGGGCAGAAAGTCACGATAACTTTGGGCGATCGCTCTAGCTGTAAATTCTGTCAGCGTGGCGAGAATATCGTAATTACTTAAACCCTGACACTCACTCAAGCATTGTTCTAAATATTCAGGACTAAATAACTCACGTCCTGTAGATTTTGGGGGAGGAAGGCGAAAAAATTCTTGCTCTAACCATTGATTGATTAAATCTAAATTTGGCTGCCCTTGTCGGGCGATCGCACCATCCGCATCAAACGAAACACCAAATAATTTTTGTGCTGCCATATCGATCAGGACATTGCCAGCACCATTATCAAAACCAAAAACTTTTTCTGGATGTTCTAGGGCTTTTGGCGGTAAGTAGGTCAAATTACTAATGCCACCAATATTCTGACAGACGCGATATTTTGTAGGATGAGATAGCAACAAAATATCTAGCATTGGCACTAGGGGAGCCGCATGTCCACCTACTTCAATATCGGCAACTCGGAAATCACTGATAGTTTTAATTCCTGTTAATTCCGCAATTACCGCACCTCGTCCCAATTGTACCGAATAGCCGAGTCCAGTTTTGCCGGCCTGTGGAGTGACTGGTGGGCGATGAAATACTGTTTGCCCGTGAGAGGCAATCAAATCTGGTAAGCGATCGCCTTTTGCCATAATTGAGATCGCTGCTTGGGAAAAGCTTTCAGCTATGCGATCATCGAGTTCACATATTTGCTGTAGCGATCGGGGCGCACCTGCACAGACAGCTAATATCTCAGTACGCAGATCATCGGCATAGGGATAGGTACATCCTGCGATCAAGTTAGTTTCAAGTTGTTCATGGCGATCGGTGATTTCTACCAAAGCCGCATCAATGCCATCCACCGATGTGCCACTAATTAAGCCGATCGCTAATATTTGGTCAGTTGGTGCATTAATCATGAGTTGTAGCTAAAAAGATAATGGCGATCGCTTTTAATATTTGCTGTACATCATAAAGATGATTGGTTCGCGACAGCATCGAATAGGTTTCCGAAAAATCGTATGTTTTATTCTGAGGGTCAATCTTAATAAATATGAAACTATTCCCATTTGTAACCATGCCAAATAATGGTGATGCTTCTGCTGAAGAGGCGATCGCATAGGCAAGTGTTTGGGGAATGCCAACTTCAATATCAAATTCAGTTTCTTTGGATTCAATAATTACGCGCCAAAACCGTTCCTGTACGACCAAAAAATCGATGCGTCCCCTTAAGGTTTCATTCTCAACTGTGGTTGTAATCTCGATAGGTAATTCCGATCGCAAGCGAAATGGTGGATCGTAGAAACCAGCTAATTCCATTAATCGCGATACGACGATCGCATTAACTGCACCTTCAGTAACTTGTCCTTCTTCACGATGGTATCGAAAGCGTTGTCGAATTAAATCTAAAGTTTCTTGTTCTAAAGCTGTTAGTTGTGGTAATCCCTCAAACCACTCTGTAAAAAACTGGCTATCAGTAGCTCTCTGTAGACCGAGCTTTTGATGGACATGGTTTAAGGTTTTGACAACCTGTGTGACAGCAGTTTGAGGCATTTTTTTATATTGCTAAGCTTGTTTTCGATTTAGCATTTCAATCATCAGTCTAATGCTTTCAGCTTGAGTCTGAGCAACAATGGCTTGCTGTCTGGTAATTTCTTTAATTTCTAGCAATTCAGTGTGAAGAGATTCGCTTTGAGATTGTGATGTAATGGCTTGCTGTTTAATAATCTCCTTTATCTCAACAAGTTCGGTATGGAGAGTTTCACGTTGCTCTCTTGCCTCCTCTCTGACACTGTTTATCTCAGCTTTAACTGTTGGCAATTCGAGGTAAAGTGCCTGTATTAGTTGCTGAATATCGTTGCTTAAGCTATCAACTTTGTTGGTAAATCGGTCTAATCGTTCATCTGTCCATTTTTCAGTCATTGTATTAATCTCTGCAATCGATTTCTTGGTATTGTCTAGGCTGATTTAGGGATGGGATAAGTTTTTAGCTTTAGTCGTGGAGCTAAGATTTTTTCTTGGATTTTGGCTGTAACTTCATCAATCTCTTCGGATGACAGAATGTTACCCACTTTGCTATCGATCAAAATTTCTTTCAACTCATCATAGCTAATGATATTCATTTTCTCGATAGGTAATTACCCAGATTTGCACCGTGGTTAATTCCTGCCCTGATGTCACAACCTGACTCATCCTCGATCTGCACATCCCTAAGCATCTCTGCTTCGTCAATGTCAAATTCATCCGTAATCATGGCTTACCTCCGCTTTTGTACTTTTGTCTGCACTTAGCGCCCTATATTTTTTGCGATCGCCTCATCCAGAATTAGCCAGAGTTGATGTTTTTCTTCTAAGCTCAGAGCATTGATCGACTCAATGGCTGAGTGTAATGCTTGGGTCATAATTTACAACTTTAGATTTTAAGAGTGTTAACTATTTTACTTGTCTGCAAGGCGATCATATTTCAATCCGCCTTAGTAAATTGCAATATATAGAGATTTACTAGTCAGATTGCAACAAACATTATTTTAAATGAGTTAATTCTCCCTAAAGATAAACTCATTATGATAAACAAGATAAGGTTTATGTCTAAAATCTATATGCTTTAAACGTAATGAGGAGGAAAGACCTAGTATTTTGGCATCTGAATTACTTAATGATGGTGAAATCAATATATTTCCTACTGTATCAAAAGTTATAAATCCTTTGTCAAAAGCAGCATCAAGAGTAGGAGAAAGTAGTAATCCATTAAAAGAATCAATAGCTTCTTCTAAATCGCATTCTGACCAAGGCTTTATATGAGAGGCTCTAAGTAAATTCTTTTCTTTACATCCAGTTACTGCGCAAGCATTTTGCCAATACTTAAGTAGAACATCCCTGAAAAATCCTTGACCATTTCTTGCTTTAACAATTACCTGTCTTTCTTTTTCAGACAATTTTAAATATTTCAATTCATCTTTTGATGGTGTATATTCTTCTATTTTTCGAGCTATTATCCAAGCAAAAGAATGAGCATCAAGTAACGACACTTCTCCTTGTAACTCATTTGTAAGCAATCCTTTTAAATCCAATAAAATATTGTTGAATGTTGAGTAATTATCCCAAGAACATTTTTTGTTGGTTGAGAATTCTACCCCTAACAGTAAAAATGCTTGATCGAAATATTGGGGAGCTATTGGCGTATAACGAGATCGATCTTTGATAAATAAAAGGTAAGCTATTAACGAATACTTTCGACCAAATAATTTGATTAGACTGCTAAACGATTTTGCATCATCAGATTCACGGTACAAAGAATAAAATACTGAATCATAGTCTTTAATTTTCAATGCATTTGAAATAGCATAATGTAAAATATGGTGAGGTCTTTTTTCATCGCCATATTTAGACTGCCATTGCACCAAATTATTACTGGGCAATTCAATTGCGTTAATTACAGAGCGAGCGATATCTCCATTTCCAATATCTGACTCTTTCCAAGTCTCAAATCTTAATAATTTCCTAGCATCGCGGTAAATATCATATTTATACCCTTCCTCTAATTCGGTATAAGGGTTGGAACTAAATGACTTGAATTCTACGCCACTATTTTTAAAAACATTTTCTTTAAATCTTTTGTACTGGTTCTTGAATAAGACTATATCAATCATAGATAGATGGAGTGATTATTTTGGGATCAATTCACTTTTCTTTAGTCAGTACATTCATTCGACACAAATTATTCCAAATTCTATTATTATCAAAAAATTAAGAGATGCAGTGTTTTATGTTGCATCTCTTAATTTTTTGATATTACTTCATCCACTCGGTGTGGAAAAATTCGCCTCTGGGCTTGTCGGTGCGCTCATAGGTGTGAGCGCCGAAGTAATCGCGCTGAGCCTGTGTCAAGTTTTGAGGTAGGCGATCGCGTCTATAACTATCGAAATAATCAAGAGATGCACTAAACGCAGGGATCGGAATACCCAACTGCGCCGCCGCCATAACCACCTTGCGCCATGCCGCTTCTTTAGTCAAAATCGTTTGCTTGAAATCGGGATCAACTAGCAGGTTAGGTAGTTGAGCATTGCGCTGAAATGCAAGTTTGATCTTGTCAAGGAAAGCCGCACGGATAATGCAACCACCTTTCCAAATACGGGCAATTTCACCCAGATTCAAGTCATAGCCAAAGTCACGGGAAGCCGCACCAAGTAGTGCCATGCCCTGAGCATAGGAACAAATCTTGGAGCAGTAAAGAGCGTCACGTACCGCATCAATAAATTCTTGGCGATCGCCTTCATACTTACCAGAAGTCGAACTGATTAGCACCTTCGAGGCAGCAACCCGCTCTTCTTTGTAGGAAGACATCACCCTTGCAGTCACCGCCGCGATCATCGTGGGGATCGGTACACCCAGATCAAAGGCACTCTGTACCGTCCATTTACCTGTCCCCTTCTGCCCAGCCGCATCAAGAATTTTATTGACCAACGCATCTCCTGTGAGATCGTCAATCTTCGTAAAAATATCCGTCGTGATATCGATTAGATAAGAATCAAGCTCTGAGCTTTTCCAAGCGGTAAAGGTTTCATGCAATTCACTTGCCGTCAAGCCTAATCCAGTGCTAAGCAAATCATAGGCTTCTGCGATCAACTGCATATCGCCATACTCAATGCCGTTATGCACCATTTTCACGTAATGCCCCGCACTACCCTTACCGATGTAAGTCACACAAGCGCCATCATCGACTTGAGCCGCAATCTTGGTCACGATTGGCTCAATCTCAGCATAGGCTGACTTTTGACCACCAGGCATCATGCTGGGACCATTAAGAGCGCCTTCCTCACCGCCACTCACGCCCATACCAATGAATTTGAGATTAATGGCCTCTAGCTCCACAGTGCGGCGATCGGTGTCGTCATAGAGAGAGTTACCGCCATCAATGATAATGTCACCTTCATCCAAAAAGGGAATTAGCTCTTTGATAACTGCATCAACGGGCGCTCCCGCCTTAACCATGATCAACATTTTGCGGGGACGCTCTAGGGATGCAACAAATTCAGCGATCGTAAATGTGCCTTTGAAATTTTTACCAGCAGCACGGGTTGCTAAAAACTTATCAGTTTTGTCACGGCTACGGTTATAAACACTCATCGAAAACCCATTGCGCTCAATGTTTAGAGCAAGGTTTTCACCCATCACAGCCAAACCAATCAATCCAAAATTTTGCTTGTCAGATGCCATAAAATCCTCTCTATTCATGAACGTCCATGAACAATATGATGCATTCCCAAAGTAAAGTCAGTTTTTACTGAACTTAAGGACAAAGGTATCGTAAGCGCTGATTTAGCGGGGATCGCAAATCCTTTGTAAATCCTTAATACCATCAGGAACAAAAGTGGTAAGTATCTAGGGGCTTCGCTGTAATTTAACGCCAGTTCGACGAAAGCGAAAAATGGGAAAAATCGCTAAGCGATTTTTCCCATTTTTCGCCATTTGCGTTGTGCGAAGCACGCCGCAAATGGCTATATCGAACTCACGTTAATTTATGGCGGTGAGGCGAAGTCGCGCTATCACAAATTTTAACTAGATATAAATTTTTTCTTTGACGATTGTTACAGTCCGATTTCAAGTATGATGACCATGAAATTCTGTGAATCATTCAGGGAACTATTCACAGGTCTGACTGATAACGGTGTATGCTTAGTTTAGTTAAGATGTGTAGTATCTACATCTTGAACTAAATCTAAATTAGATAGTATCCCTAACCAAACTAAAGCCACAAGGCCAATTAGCAAGGGGATAAGTTAGACTACCTAAACATTTCATTTTTTTGCGGAATTTAGTTGAGGTAGGTTTTAAACGTGGGTATACCTTGGTCAAAACCAAGATATATTTCAACTAAAATTCTCTTTTGTATAGATTGTTTTTATACAGACTGTATTTGAGAGTATTTCGATGTTGATTAACATGTTTTTCTAGCAATTGCTTAGTAAGGTCTAGTCCGCATTAGACAACTTATTTTTCTGGAGGTTCAGATGAGTAAAATCAATAAGTCCAGCCAATCCGATGACTCAAATAGTAAACTACCAAAATCTGTTACACCTAAACCTCCGATTAAAGACTTGCCTAAATTAGAAGTTCTCAAAGTTATCGCCCCCAAGTCTCTGGAGGCTAATCAGGCTGAAGAGCAAAAGTTACCACAACAGAATGAGGATGCGGTTAAACCTGTTCCCAAGATTATTCCTGCTGCTTTAAAGGTTAAAAACCCTAACTTAATCCGTAATGGTGACAGTCAAACATCTGTAGATAAACCTGAAGAATCCAAGGAAAATAAAGTCTGTTTACAGCCAATTCCAGCCGCAACAGAACCATTTCAGTACCGAGCGATCGGTGTAATCTGTGGGAAATACATTGCTAATGAAGATAACTTTGCTAAGGGGTATATCTTAACGACCGATGGTTCTCAAGTTGATGCAGTGCTACTTGGTAAGATTATTTCGATTGTTAAAAAGCGTCTAGAAAGCGATCGCGAATATTTGTGGGTGGTGTATCCGCGCACCAATGATAAGGCAGGTAAATTACATGTACAGATATCTGGCGTGTGGGCTCCTGTTGAGCTTGGCAAAACTGATATCCCCATTGATCCTAACGTTGAGGATGGTTATTTTTCTGTACGCGGCGAGATCTCTAGTCAGTCTACTGAAGATAATTCAGTAATTGTTAAGGTGCGCCGTACTGAACAAAAGTTTGATAAACAAAAGGATAAAGTCACCAAGGAATATAGCAAGTTCAAGGTTCGTCTTACAGGATTGTTGCCAACTGATGCAGTTGGACAATTCTGGAGCGTGAATGTGCAACGTCAAGGGGATGTTTTGACGATTATTGATGGTGAGTTTATTGGGATTATTCCTTCTAAGGGTAAGCGTGGCTCACAATTTAAGGGTCGTCCTAGCAATGGTGGTAAGTTTGCGCCAAGAAGGTACAACGATCGCCCCTATAGCGATCGCCCATTTAAGCCGTCCTATACGGGTGATGGTGGTGATGGTTCTTTTTATCCACCACGTCCCAGATTTTCTTCGGAAGAGCGTCCACCCGTGCCGAAACCATTAATTAAGCGCAAAGAGCCTACTGATAGCTAAAAAAAGAACCTCTCGCAATGCGAGAGGTTCTTTTTTAGCTATCAGTAGGGGCAATTCATGAATTGCCCCTACTGATATAGCAAAGCAAGTTTTGTTTAGGACATAAAACCCAAGAATCGAGTGGCGGCGCTTCGCGCCGCCACTCGATTCTTGGGTTTTGGTTTGTACTAGCCAACTCTTTTTTTGCTATAGCTATTAAGGTTGCAATACCATACTCCATTCTTTGTTTTGACTATCCCAAAATGGGGCATCGGTTTCGCCAACAATATTTGGTCCCCAGTAAGTACGGGAACCATCGGTGGCGAAGGCAAAAATCACATCACCTTTACCGATCGCAATTTTATAATTTGGCAAAGATAGTAATAAACCCTCTTTGCCACCTTCATTGGGCGCAAAGTCCCAATTCAGAGGCTCGATCGCTTTCCACACATTTTGGGAGGTAACTCGCGAAAATAGGACAATCCGCACGGAGCGATCGGTGCGATTGCCGACGCGCAGGCTGCCAATATTCTCACCATCATTAAGACTAGGACGAGTAAAAGTTGCAGGTAAGGGAGGTACATTCACCTTGGCTGCTTCGGTATTTTCGGGAATATCGCGAGGAGGATGTGTCGTAAAACGTTGCCATAGGGAAACACCTGTCAGGGCAATTATTATTCCCAGACACATCGAATAAGCATATTTGACATCAAGAGTTGGTATCACAGCTTAGATTTTGATGTTTATATTTTTTATTTTATGCCTCCCATATTAACAAGATAAAATTTGCACCTAAATTTTTTCGGATTGACATAATTGCTTATAGCAATGTAATTTTTGCTTAGGACATAAAACCAAAAAGAAGAGTGGCGGCGCTTCGCGCCGCCACTCTTCTTTTTGGTTTTATGTCCTATCTATCTCTTGCGTTTCTATAGAATAAAAAGTCAGGCTCAGCTTGGCTTTTTATAAATTAATTTTTTTCGCGAGCGATCGCTACGCCGTGAGACGTACCGATCCGATTTGCACCTGCATCAATTAAGGCGATCGCCTGCTCTCTGGTACGAATTCCCCCTGAAGCCTTAATACCAACTTTTCCGCGTGAAATTTCCTTGAGAAATTTCACCATTTCCAGCGTGGCAGATCCCGCCCAGCCTGTGCCTGTTTTTAAAAAGGCAACTCCTGCATCCATACATACCTCGGCGGCGAGTTCCTGCTCATCGGGAGTGAGTAAGCTAAGCTCTAAAATTGCTTTGACAGGTTTGCCCGACTCCTCACAGATTTGAGCAATATCTTGATGTAATAAATTAGTCTGTCCTGTTTTGAGCCAGCCAAAGTTAATGACAACATCTAATTCCGTTGCGCCATTTTCCACAGATTCCATTGCTTCATAAAGCTTAACGTTTGATGTGGTTGCGCCACTGGGAAAGCCAATCACAGTGCAAATTTCTACCTTGGTTTTGAGCAGTCTTTCTGTCACGCGCTTGACGTTGCAAGGATAAACGCAGACGCTAGCAAAACCAAAGCGATCGGCTTCTTCACAAGCTCGATCTACCTGTTCATCACTAGCGGCGGGATCTAATAGGGCGTAATCAATATATGGGGCAGGATTGATATCAGGTTGGAGCATAAAACTATACACACTTAGGCAAGCAAGAGGTTACATTGGAGATTAGTGACGATAACTTCTTATAATTACTTATTCACGTCATTTCTCACGACTTATTCTCGACTTATTAAAATTAAGCAAATATAGGCAGATATTAAGTAAATATGCATATTTCTGAATTAGATGAACTGGAAGCCTCGGTTAGCGATTTGCTGACCATGGCAAAGGTGGAGTTAGAACAAAATCGTTTACAACAGCAACGCGATCGCCAAATCCAAGAAGCAGTAGCCCAAATTGAAGCAAGATTGAAACCTTTACTGGCTAAAGTTGAGCAGATGCTACAAGAATATGATCGTGAAGGTGGAAACCCCAACAGCGAGACTAGGCAAAGGCTAGAAAAAAAAGCGGCTGATATTCGACAGGAAATAGCTGAGGCTCCTAACCTTGCGGCTCAGCTTGCCGATCGCCAGTTGATTTTGAGCGAAGAAAGACTACTAGATGAACGAATAACGGAACAAACGGCTCAATGGCGACTGGAATTAAAAGCTGACCTATTAGAGATGATTGAAGAACAACGCGATTTCTTTAGTGCTACCGATGCTTCGATCGCGGTGCGTGGATATGCCAATGACTTAAAAGCGATCGGCGCACTCGAAGAAGTTGTCGAAGCGCTGATTAACCAAATAAATTCCCACAGTGAAGAAGGTCCCGTTGCACGTTTGCGTGGTAGCCATGAACAAACACTCACCTTTATTTACAACAAAGCTCTTGAAAATCGCTCCCGTGTTGATCGCGCCCCTGATGTTCAGCCTACGACAAGACATCGCAAGTCAGAAAAGCGACCTGCTTTGTACACTGACCTCAGTGGCAAGGTTTTAGTATTTGGCGGACACGATCGCTTGCAAACGGCTGTAAAAAATCGGTTGCGTGATTCGGCAATTAATTTAATGTGGTACACCGAGCAGGATGGCTTGCAACTTGCAGCGCAAGGAGAGAGCCAAATCTCTGGTGGTGATTTAATTATTATCGTGACAGGTTATGCGAGCCACTCACTCACTGAAAGAGCGATCGAGGCTTGTCGTCGAGCTAATAAAACCTATGAAATTGTGAATACTACAGGTATGACCAGACTACTCGAAGTAATTGAATCGGGACTGAAAGCTAAGCAATTAGCACGTCATTGGAAACAAAACTAAAATCATTGCTGCGCTTTGCGCGGCAATGATCTCATAGGTAGATGGACATAGTTAATTACAAACCTAAACCAGTAAAGTTGCGCCCCTGCGGGGCGCAACTTTACTGGTTTAGGTAATTTATTTTGCACAGTACTTAAACAGATTGATCATTGGTATGGATAGACTAATTTTAAAAACACTCACTGCGGTTGATATTGATCGCATTGTCGAGATGGCGTGGGAAGACCGCACTACTTTTGATACTATTCACGAGCAATTTGGCATTTCCGAGGCAGAAGTAATTAAAATCATGCGTAAATCCATGAAACGTCCATCGTTCCTGATGTGGCGAGAAAGGGTAAGTGGTCGCAAAACTAAACATGCCATCACCTCTGAGTCCCAAAGATTTCGTTGTAGTCAACAAGAAAAGCCTAAATCTAAAAATATTTAGGGCTTCACCGTAAGATAAAGAACCAATTTTTGATGGCACGGCGAAGCCGTGCCATCAAAAATTGGTTCTTTATGAAGTGGTCAAATTATCGACTAAAGCAGATCCTGATCTATATATTTAATTTGCGATCCTCAAACAAAATTTATGACTAAATCTCAAAATCCTTGTCCCGATCCACCGTCTTACCAAGTACATTTTGCGGTGATTACTGTCAGTGATACCCGTACCCCAGAAACCGATAAAAGTGGTCACTTTATCAAGCAGTCGATGACTAATGCAGGGCATTTGCTCGATTACTACACCCTAGTCAAGGATGAGCCTGACGAAATCCGCACCCAAATGTATAAGTTAGCGGCGATCGCTGATCTTGACGCGATTATTCTCAATGGCGGGACAGGAATTGCGCCACGGGATACTACTTACGATGCGATCGCTGCGTTACTCGAAAAAACACTGCCGGGGTTTGGGGAGATGTTTCGTTATTTGAGTTGGCAAGAGGTTGGCTCAAGGGCGATCGCTTCGAGATCGGAGGCTGGCATTTATCAAGGTAAGTTGGTTTTTTCGCTTCCAGGATCGAGTAATGCGGTGAAATTGGCGATCGAGCAGCTAATTTTGCCAGAAATTATTCATCTTGTCCGCCAGTTAAAGGGATTGCATTAGCTTGAAAGTCAGCCAAAGGCTGACTTTCAAGCTAGAGGTGGCGCGGCTACCTTTGAAATTGATAGCGTAAAAATAACTCTGATTCGTGATGGTATAGCGATCGCAATTGAAGACTAGGTAAATTATTGCCGCCCAAGCCATAGCCAGAGCCACCAATAACGGTCATATTATCAATACCGCCGACTATATGGGGAGATACAGTCAAAAACAATTCATCAGCCAAGCCTTGAGAGATCAGTGAATAATTTAACGCTGGCCCCCCTTCGACTAACAGACGTTTGATCCCCAGCTTTTCAAATAGCATTGCTAATACTTGCCTTAAATCAATTTGCTGCTCCTTGGTTGGGAATCGGAAAATTTGGGCTTTCTGATCTAGCCATGACTCGACCGTAGTTTCTTCGCCAATCAAGGCTACTCGCAAATCTTTGCCAGCATCCCAAAAACGATGCTCACTTGGTAGTTTGCCTGAGTTGGTAATCACAATACCAAGGGGCTGAGGCTGCGAAAAGTTTTTTTGGCGCTCTGCTAACAATTCGGGAGGTACGGTGGGGATAAAGGCATCTTGCCGCAGGGTTGTGCCGCCAGCCAGTACCGCATCAAATTGCGATCGCAGACGTTTCATTAACAGGCGATCGGGGCGCGATCCCAAACCCGTCAGCTTCCCCTCATAGGTTGTTGCTTTGCCATCAACACTAGACACCATATTGAAAGCTATGTATGGTCGTCTAGCAAGGCGATCGCCTAAGCGAGCATCACCTAAGTTATTTAGCTTAAACTCTACGCCTTCAGTGGGAAAGTTTAATTCTTCAAAGTTGTAAATGCGATCGTGCGAGGAGTACAAGCTTTTATACATAAGGACTTTGCCATAAAATAAAGACCCAATTTTTGATAGCGCAGCGAAGCCGCGCTATCAAAAATTGGGTCTTTATTTTACGGGTTTTATTGTCTGACCAATTTTACTGGCTGACCATCGGCTTGCAATTCTTTTCCATCTGCTGACAAAGTGTATGGCTGCTTAGGAGGAGCTTGAGGTGGTTTTTCTCCATTAACTGATTCTACTTGAGAGACAACCTTGCCATCTTCGATGGTAATTTTGCCAGTAGTCTTGATTTCTTGTACTTCATCCTTAGTAGATACAGCCTTCAGAGTTGCCTCAAAAGTACCTTCAGGTTTAATTGTCCATTTACCTGTAACTGACTTAACACCTTCTTTTTCGGCATCGGCTAAAACTTTAGGATCTAAAACAACTGTATAATCACCTGCAACTTTTTCAAGACTAGCGGGACTACTGCTCGTAGGACTTTTTTCGGGAGTGGTTTCGGCGGGTTTGTCTGTAGGACTTGGTGATGCTGTGTCTGTAGGACTTGGTGATGGTGATGCAGTAGCTGTAGGGCTTACGGCTGTGGGTTCTGTTGGTGGTTGCTGACAAGCTGACATGACCACAACACAACTAACAGCGATCGCGCCGAGGAAGCTTTGCTTTAGGAAATAGTTGAGTGATTTTTTCACGATTAATTTTTGAGGGATAGTTGATGATAAGTAACGGATGAAAATTAGTCTTGAGTCACCTGTCTAATTAAGATACGCTACGCGTCATTTCTTAGCAAATCTTTTGGGGCATAACTAATCGTAACCATAATCAGCCTGTATTTCATCCCAAAAAGCTCAATGACATAGCCATTTTTTTCAGTAATTCTCATTATAAAAATTGGCTTTAATGAAAGTATGCTGTTGGCTGACTTTCATTAAAATCACGTGAGTTCGATATAGCCATTTGCGGCGTGGAACGCCGCAAATGGTGGAAATGATAAGCATCGCCAAGCGATGCTTATCATTTCCACTTTCGTCGAACTCACGTTAAAATTATTTTTATAATGAGAAATGCTGTAGTTTTGGGCTTTAATTCACAACAGTGTCGTTATACATTTGTGAATTGGTATTACACATAACGAAATGCCGTAATCCGCTATATAGCGTTTTTCATGTAGGTGAGGCACAGAGGCAGAGAAACAATCCTATATTTCACTAGACTGCAAGCCGCTATATACTGTTCCTTTACACAATAATTTTTCCATATTATTTCAACCGATGGTCACTACAAAATCTCAATCCAATGTTCTGCGATATGACATTGTCGGGTCACGGCGCTTTAGTAACTATTGCTTTGCGGTTATTGTTGCCATAGGTGCGTCGGGCTTTTTATTAGCAGGGATTTCCAGCTTCTTAAAAATTAATTTGCTACCATTTGCTGATCCCCTCCAACTAGAATTTGTACCTCAAGGCTTGGCTCTCTCCTTTTATGGCGTAGCTGGTACATTGCTAGAGCTTTACCTGCTATATGTGATGGTGATCGATTACGGTAGCGGCTACAACGAGTTCGATCGCAATATTGGTAAGGTAACCGTTTTTCGACGTGGGCGCAATAAAAGCAAAAATATTGAATTGATTTATAAGATTGCTGATGTGCAAGCAGTTCGTGTTGAAATTCGCAATGGGCTAAATCCCAAGAGAGCCTTATATTTGCGAGTTAAGGGTAAAGGCGATTTGCCTTTGTCGCAGGTGGGTCAACCAATTGGTTTAACCGAACTCGAAGATCGGGCTGCCGACATTGCCAAATTTTTGTCAGTACCATTGGAAGGGCTATAACTAGAAATACAGTTCTTAGCACCGCATTTCATCTACAGCAATTACTGACCAGACGGATACAAGAAATTTTTTGACAGTGCTGCTAAGCAATACTTTCAAAAAATTTCTTGGTTTGGATTTGAGAGTAATGCGCTGTATATAGCAATCCTAAATAGTTTGTAAGAGTTCGCCCCTTCGGGGCGAACTCTTACAAAACCCAAAATCTTACAACTCATTTAGGAGCGCTATATAATTTGTACAAATTATCAAGAGTTAAACATGTTGCGTTGGATTCTTAGTTGTTTTTTAGCGGTGAGTGTTTTACTCACTAGTTGCAGTAATGGCGGTAGTGTTTCTGCAAGTTCTTCCCCGACAGCGTCGGCTACTGCTAGCAGCAAACCTACGGCGATCGCTTCTACGCCAACAGCATCGCCTAAGCCTAGTGCTAGTCCTGAAAACTCCTTAGAGGCTGCCCTTGCTAAATTTGTGCAACTAAAAGGTAAGGCTACAGTGGAATTAAAACTAAAATCTGGCTCCGTGACGATTGAGCTTGATGGTGAAAATGCCCCCGTTACCGCAGGGAATTTTGCAGATTTAGTCAAACGTGGACTGTATAACGGATTAACCTTCCATCGTGTCGTCAAGGAACCAACTCCTTTTGTGGCTCAGGGTGGCGATCCCCTTGGTAATGGTACTGGTAATTTTATCGATCCCGCGACATCACAGCCTCGTTATATTCCTCTAGAAATTCTGCCCGATGGTGCCAAGAAACCAGTTTATGGCGAAATTTTAGCTCCCACTCAAAAGCCTAAATTACGTCATAACAAAGGGGCGATCGCCATGGCTCGATCTCAATTTCCTAACTCTGCATCCTGTCAGTTTTACCTTGCCCTCGACGATATCTACTTTCTGGATGGCTCCTATGCTGTATTTGGCTATGTAAAAGAGGGAATGGATCTAGTTGAAAAAATTCAAATGGATGATCGCATTGAATCAATCACGATTACCCAAGGCGAGGAAAATCTCAAACAACCTGTATAAAAAAAGGCGACGCGAAGCGTCGCCTTTTTTATTTGGAAGTAGAACTTTTAGCGAACGCGGATATAACGTTTTTCGATGATGTAGCGACTGCCATCAAGATCAACGTTATATGGGTTGTAGACCGATTGAGTGCTAGTGGGATAGTTTCTAGGTATAGTCGAATAGTTCCAAGCCCTGCCATAGTTGGGGACTACCTCACGCACAATTACCCTAGATCTAGTATTGGCTCTAGAGTCTCGATTGAAATAATTTTGTTTGTAGGGATGATGATAAATAGGCTGACGGACATTGGAACGGTAGGAATTGTAAGTTCGATAGTGATTGAGTGATGGACTCGATCCAAATCTAATGCTAATTGAGACATCAGCAAACGCCGATCCCACAAATGTCGTCATCGCTCCTATTGTGGCGATCGCTGTCATGATTACTTTCATTGGTTTATGCTCCTTAAAATTTTAGAACGCATTAGAACACAACACAGAGCCGTCTATCTCTACTTTAGCTTAATTGAGATTTTGCAACATTCCTAAGAGAACGTGAGTTCGATATAGCCATTTGTGTCGTGCTTCGCACGCCGCAAATGGCAAAAAATGGTAAGAATCGCTTAGCGATTTTTACCATTTTTTGCTTTTATCGAACTCACGTTAATTAACATCAGTTCGATAAAAGCTATAAAATTTTAAAAGCCAAAACAGTAAAAGCCTCGCAAAGCGAGGCTTTTACTGTTTTGGCTCCTAGAGAGGTTTCGCTCTGTGAAACCTCTCTAGGAGCTAGTTTGAAATTAACTCGAACTGAGTTTGTTTAGTATCTGAATATGTGCAAGATAGCTTTGTAAGGAGAGATTAAGAGATGTGAAAATAGAAATTTATACCAAATAGGATACTTCGCAAACACGCTCTTAGCATGGATTTCGATGGACACAATCCCATCTCCAACTTGTTTGGATTTGTCAACAGGTCTATACTAAAATGGCTATTAGAGAAAATTTAAATATTTCTTAATCTCTATTCATTACATAGTTAAACCTCTAGTTTGGACAAACCCAAGGTCAAAAAAAATCTATGGTCGCAACCCCTGAAACCACAAACGCAGCCACTCCCGCCTTTTGTGAAGGCATTCAGTACTTTGGCGAACCGTTGGAGGGGTTCGACGAGCTAGGACGTATACCCGTTCTTAGCCCTGACAAATCTGGTGTTACCGATCCAAGCGATCGCGCTGCGGTGTTTCAAACCTTACTAGCGGCTGATGCATTACGCTATCTCACCTTACAAGTCACAGCCAGCAAAGCATCAGGTCACCCTGGTGGGTTTGCTAGTAGTGCTGAAGCAGTAGCTGCCTTCTATATGCTTGGTCATAAGAATATGCCCACAGAAGTGGGACATCATGCCCCCGGATATTACAGCGCCATGTTTCTTGATCGCTCCCTAGAGGATATGGGCATCAGCACTGTAAGTCAAATGCGCGAAAGATATCGGGAAAAGCATGGCTTACTTGGTCATTTGTCGGGATATATCCCCGGAATTCTAGCGCCTGCGGGTCCCCTTGGACAGGGGCAACACTTTGCGATGGCGGCAGCGCTGTTACATCGTGACAAACTTTTCCCAGTAACGATGGGTGATGGTGGCATGGGTGAACCCTATCCAATTAGTTCGATCGCCCATTTTCATACCGCCTATCCTGAAGTTACCAATTTCATTCCGATACTAGTTTGGAATGGGTTTAGCCAAGAACATCACAGCATGGTTTCGACAAAGACCAATGCCGAAATGATTGCTTTTTGGAAAGGGAATGGCTTTGATGAAGTGATTTTGGTTGATGCTAAGGATTTTGATGATCAGCATCAGGAAGGAGATTATATTGATAGTACTGCCTTCTCTTTAAAGCAACGTCTTGCCTTTACGGAAGCAGTTCTCGTTGGTGTAGATAAAGCGGCGAAACTTGCCTTTGGTGGGAAGCTGACTGTATTTATCATCAAGCAACTTAAAGGCGCAGGAGTTCATGCACGCGGCGCAAAATCCCATAATCTCTATGCTCACCACACCCTTGATAATGCCGATGTGGTTGCGGGTCTAAAATCCCGTGCGCTCAATCCTGAAGCATGGCAAACCGTTCGCACCAATTTAGAATGGGCTGGCGGTGGTTCTTCTTCTAAAACTGCGGTTACGGAATCAGTCCTAGCATTAACGGATTTGGGAACTTTGCCTCTCGAAGAATATGCTGCTGGCGAAGCCAAGATCTCCACAACCGCCATGGGACGCTTAGTTGGTTATGTCGGACAAACCGATAAGCGCTATATCGTCACCAATGCCGATGGGAACGAAGCTTCAGGAATTGCCAATATTAACCAAGCCCTGAAAATCAATCACCCCACCACTGACGCTCTCTATAATCAAGAACCTGGTGGACAGGTTTACGAACCTCTGAGCGAAGATGCCTGTGCAGGTTTGGCTGTCGGCTTAGCGTTGATGGGTAGCCGGACTCTCTGGTGTTCCTATGAATCCTTTGCAATTAATGGACTTCCCATTTGGCAAACCGTCACTCAAGCAATGGCTGAGTTGCGTCGTCCCACACCTGCAACGGTATGTCTATTCACCGCAGGAGCCTTAGAGCAAGGACGTAATGGCTGGACACACCAACGCCCTGAAATCGAAGGTTATTTTGCCGCGATGATGCGAAATGGCAACGTGTTCCCACTATTCCCTCTTGATGCTAATAGCATTCAGGTTTGTTATGACTGGGCTTTGAAGGCAGTAAATAAGGGCGTGGTGATTACGGCTAGCAAATCTCCTTTGCCAATCCGTACTACCTTTGAGCAAACCAGACAGGCTCTAGAGGATGGCGCGATCGCTTTGCAAGAAATTGCAGGTGAGAAGAAGGTCGTCTTCGCTGTCATCGGTGACATGATGTTGCTTCCTGTTTACGAAGCTGCCCAAAAGCTGGCGGAACAAGGGATCGGCTCCAAAATTGTCTCAGTTGTTAGCCCTCGTCGCCTTTATCGGTCAACTGATGTAGCTTGGGATACTTGCTCTGAGCCAGATGGTAAGTTCCTAAGTGATGCTGATTTTGAGGCTTTCTTTGGTGGTGATGCTTTAGTTGGTGTTGTGGGTGGTGCATCGGCACTCCTTGAGCCAGTGATGCTCCGCAGCAATAGCAAGCGCGATATTTTCTCTTGGAAGCGCGGCGAAACAACGGCTTCGGCGGGTCAATTGTTTGATTTTAATGGCATGAATGCTGAGGCGATTTGCGATCGCGCCAAGCAGTTGATTAGCTAAGAGGTAAATAACCCCCTCTCTAACCCTCCGCTTGCAAAGTTTACCGTGTACACACAAGTCTCTCTGTCTACGTTTGAGGTTTTAGATCCCCCCCAGCTCCCCTTAAAAAGGGGGGAGAATTTTCTTCTTCCCCCTTTTTAAGGGGGATTGAGGGGGATCATTAGTAACTCATGCTATAGCTGATAACTTGTGTATACACCGTAGCCTTGCAAAGGGGAGGGAACTACCCCCCTTTAATTCCCCCTTTGCAAGGGGGAATTAAAGGGGGGTAGATTGCAAATAAACTTTCTCGACTTCTGAGGCAGGTAAAGGTTTGCTAAATAAGTAGCCCTGTCCATACTGACAGCCAACTTTTTGTAACCATTCAAGTTGCTCCTTAGTCTCTATTCCTTCCGCAATTACGGCTAAGCCAAGCTGATTACTTAGCGCAATGATCGTATCAACGACATGATAGTTACGATTTTCGGTTTGAATTTGGCTCACAAAGGAGCGATCAATTTTGAGATTATCAACGGGAAACCGATGCAGATAACCAAGAGAAGAATACCCCGTTCCAAAATCATCAATGCTGATTTGAATTTGCCGCGATCGCAATTCTTTGGTGATAGCGATCGCTGTTTCCGCATTATCCATA
This sequence comes from Pseudanabaena sp. CCNP1317, assembly GCF_034931345.1. Taxonomy (NCBI): domain Bacteria; kingdom Bacillati; phylum Cyanobacteriota; class Cyanophyceae; order Pseudanabaenales; family Pseudanabaenaceae; genus Pseudanabaena; species Pseudanabaena sp. CCNP1317. The sequence goes on from NZ_JAYGIF010000155.1 coordinate 19,293, forward strand.
ATCGCACTTTCGGTAATTTCTAACTTGATATGGGCGGGATTAGCTTGGGTTTCCGCAATGATGTGATCAATATCAGCAAGTAACGTTGTGCAAGAAAACTGGCGCACTGAAAGATTGATACTCATGGTTAGTTCTGTCCAGCCTTGCTGCTGCCATGCATAAAGTTGCTCACAAGCTTGCTTAAATACCAACATCCCCACAGGTACGATTAAGCCCGTCATCTCCATAGAAGGAATAAATTCTGCTGGTGAAACCATTCCCCGTTCAGGATGTCGCCATCTTACTAAGGCTTCAAATCCTACTAGTTTTTGAGTTTGCAACTCGATGATTGGTTGGTAAAAGAGAATAAATTCCTGTAGTTCTAGCGCTCGCTGAAGATCATTCTCTAAAATCAGGCGATTGTACATAGCAAGATGCATTTGACGATCAAAGATTTGATGACTGTCTTTGCCGCGTAATTTGGCTTGATACATTGCTGTATCTGCATCTTGCAAGAGTTCTTCAGGTTTATGATCGCTATATTTGCCCAGAGCAATTCCCATGCAAACAGTGATGAAGATTTCACAATTTGCCACAGTAAAGGGTTGAGTAAAGCTTTGGAGGATTTCTTGCAGAAATGGCTCAAGGGATATTTCTTCTTCAATTCCCTGTAATAGAAAACAAAACTCATCGCCACCCATTCTTGCTAATAGGTCGCGGGGACGCAGATGCTTTTGTAAACGTTGGGCGATCGCTATCAGTAACTGATTACCAACCGCATGACCAAAGGAGCCGTTCACCAGTTTAAACTGATCACAGTCTATATAAACTAGCGCCAGAGATGAGTCTCCCGTTTGTAACCTCTTTTTGAGTTCTTGAACTAAGAATGTTCGACTCGGCAACTTCGTGAGAGTATCCTCCAAAAGCATATTTTGCAATTGGGCTGTACGACTCTGCACCATCGCCTCTAATTGAGTATTGAAGGTTGCTAATTGTTGATATTGCTGGTGAATGCGGATCATCGATCGCACTCTTGCGGTTAACTCCAACCGATTGACAGGTTTACTAATAAAGTCATCGGCTCCCGCAAACAAACATTGAGCAAGGTCTTTTTTGGTAGTTAAAGCCGTCACCACAATAATCGGCACTGCGCTCCATTGGGGCATCGCTTTAATACGCCGACAAACCTCAATGCCATCCATATCAGGCATCATCACATCTAGCAAAATCAGATCGGGCTGAAATATTTCTAGGGATGAGATCGCATCTTTACCATTAGCCGCGTAATGTAAATTATAGTCTTGGTTTTCCTGTTCAAAGTCCTCGCTGGTACTTAACAGCGTCTCAATCACATCAAAATTATCAGGTTCATCGTCCACAACCAAGATTGAAGGTTTTTTCATAATTAGTTAAATTTATATAAAAGCTAAAAGTTGAGATTTACAGCGATTACCGATCGAACGAACCATAGGATAGTTTTGGAAAGTTTTGCGAATCAACACCTTTAAAAACTCTCTTGGCTTGGGTTTGAGCGCTCAGATCTGTAAAAATCAGAAGTTAAAAATTGTTGAATAATTTTTGTTAATTGCCTCAGCTTAATAGGTTTACTTAAATAATCATTTGCCCCTGCGGCAAGACAACGCTCTACATCATTGTCCATGGCTAGAGCAGTGATGGCAATGATCGGAACATGATCAAGACTAGGGATTTGGCGAATCTGTTTCGTGGCTTCTAATCCATCCATTACAGGCATTTGAATGTCCATTAAAATTAAATCAGGGTTTGCCGACTGAGCCAAAGCGATCGCCTCCTCTCCGTTATTCGCAAAAACCATGACATAGCCTTTGGCAGTTAAGTAGCTAGATATTGTAATAATGTTGGCTTCGTTATCTTCGACGAGCAAAATCACAGGAGGATGAGGATTTTGCTGGCTTTGGTCAGGCTCAAAACTCATCGCTTCAGCCTGACGCTCCACAGTTATCGATATAGGTGATGCTGTCATCTCAGCACAGGGAAGAATCACAGTAAAACAACTTCCCACCCCCAATTCACTAGATAACATTACCTTGCCTCCATGCATTTCCACAATCCGCTTTACTAGCGCCAGACCCAAACCTGTTCCCTGATATTGGCGATTGAGGGCGCTATCGATTTGGATAAAGGGTTGAAACAGCTTACTGATATTTTCTGGAGCGATACCGATACCTGTATCACGTATGGCAATGTGAATATATCTAGTGAAGTTAGATTCTGGGAGATTACCAGACCCCCAAGCCTTTTGCATCTCAACAGATAGCGGTTGGCAGCTTGCCTCTAAGGTAATGCAGCCACCCTCTGACGTAAATTTGACAGCATTATTTAGTAAGTTAATCAAAACTTGACGGATGCGCCGTTCATCAACAATTAATTCGGGTAAGTTCGGGGATAGTTTAGTTTCTAGTTGGATTGATTTTTTAACAGCTTGCTGTCTAATAAAGGTAAGACTGGATTGACAGAGAGATTCTACAGAAATGGTGGAGTATTCTAGCTCAATCTGTCCTGATTCGATTTTGGCGACATCAAGAATGTCATTAATCAATTCTAGTAAGTGAGATCCACTACGCTCAATCGTTTGGAGAGCCTTGACTTGGGCATTAGAGATTTTACCAAATACTTGCTCTTGCATTCCCTCTGTCATTCCCAGAATTGCATTAAGTGGAGTACGGAGTTCATGGCTCATGTTAGCCAAAAATTCATCTTTGAGTCGGGTGGCTCTGGCTAGTTCTTCATTTGAGACGGCTAGGCGTTGGTTGATTTCGGTGAGGACTTGCTGTGTTTGTTGCCGATCGCGAAGTTCCTGTTGCAATTGTTCTAATAAATCTGCTTGTTGAATAGCGATCGCTAACTGACCAGCAATCTGTTGGAGGAGATTACTCTCCCATGCTTGCCAAAGGCGTGGGCGATCGCATTGATGGGCAATCAGCAATCCCCAGAGAGCCTCATTTTGAATAATTGGCACAACGAGTTTCGCGCGAACCTCTAAGTCAGCCAGAAAATCAGCTAAGCAGGGTAACACTTCCAGAGGATCAGCTTCGCGATCTCTGAGGGCAAATATTCTGCCTTGGACATAGCGATCGTAATTAACTTGTGGAAAAACCTCCTCAGGAAAACTACTTTCTAAAGTTGACATCCATTGAGGTGAGACAGATTCAGCAATCACCGCACCTGTTTTGTCTGGGAAAACTCGATAAACTAATACTCGATCTGAGTTTAATACCCGATGAACCTCTTCCACGGTGGTCTTGAGGATTGCATCTAGATTCAGCGTGGATCGAATCCGTTGAGTGATTGTTTGCAATAATTTTGACTGTTCCGCTTTTTGTTGTAGCTCCAGTTCTGCTTGCTTACGAATCCGCAACTCTATTTGTACCTGTTCATATAAACTTGTTTGTTGCAGAGAGATTCCCAATTGAACAGATATTTGCTGGATAAAATTAATTTCGGATGGATGCCAACATCGCGATGAACTACATTGATGGATACAAAGCAGTCCCCAAAGCTGCTCACCATAAAATAAGGGCATCACTAGATTGGCTCTCACTTGAAACCGTGCGAGAACATCCGTATGACATTGTTCCTGTAATTGATAAATGTCTGACATGGCGGCATAGCGTCCCTGTAGGTAAAGGGGGGCATATTTTTCGCCAAAGCAATGATCATGGATAGGAATTGCCATGGCGGAGACAAAACCTTCTCCCACTGACTCAGCGACAAATTCGCCATCGCTGAAACCAGAATCTGGATAAAACTTAAAAATACCGACTCGATCAGCCTGAATTACAGAACGAATTTCCTGACAAGCCGTATTAAAGACAGTGTGGATATCAAGAGATTGACGAATCCGTTGGGTGATTTCCCGTAGAAGTGTTTCTCGCGATACCTGTTGACGGATCATCTCTTCAGCTTGTTTGCGATCGCTAATATCCACCACCACACAGACGCAATCATCTTCAGCGAGCATCGCCACCCCAATCAGCACATGAATGAGATGTCCATCCTTGTGATAGTAGACTTTTTCCCAAGGTGCAATCACACGACTAAGTTTCAGATGCTGGAGCGCATGGAGATCGCTTGGCAGATATTCGGCAGGGGTGATAGTTTCCCAGCTAATCCGCTTATCGCTCAGATCTTGGCGACTGTAGCCCAGTAGATCTAAGAAGCGATCGTTCGCATCAGTAATCTGACCGCTAAAGTCGGTAAACATCATCCCCACAATGTTAGATTCAAAAACTCGACGGAAGCGGGTTTCACTTGATTTTAAAGCGGCTTCGGCAAGCTTACGGGCTGTGATGTCAACCCGAACCGCTAGATAATGCTGTGCTCTACCTTGACTATCAGTAAAAGGAACGATCGTGCTATCAACCCAATACAGACTGCCATTCTTAGTGCGATTGCAAATTTCACCTCGCCAAACCTGACCATGAGAGATTGTTTGCCACAGATCTTGAAAGAAGGCAGAGGGATGATAGCTAGATTTAATAAGGCGATGGGTCTTTCCCATAAGTTCATCGCGAGAATATCCAGATACCTCGCAAAACTGATCATTGACATAGGTAATTACGCCTTTAACATCGGTAATTGCCACGAGCGCCGCTTGGTCAAGTCCTATCTTAAATGAGGTTAACTCTTGCATTAACTTCCGATAATCCATCTCGGTCTGTTGGTGCGAAGCATAGCTTTGCATACTTTCGGAAGTTACTACCCCCACTAGGCGATCGCCCCGATCGACAATCGGCAACTGCCTAATTTGATATTTTTGAAATAAATTAATTGCCACTAACGCATCGGTAAAAGCTGCCTCTTGCAAGGTAACCACGGGAGAAGACATCACTTCCCCGATCAATGAATTATCTAAATTATGTGGGAGGTGTCGTTGGGCGATCAGTCTGAGGACATCTTGTTCAGTGAAAATGCCCAACAAATGCTCACTTTTTACTACTAACAGGTAGTGCGCTTTCTCTCTATGCATTTTCGCGATCGCTTCCATCACAGTCGTCTCAGGCTCAACAACAAGCGGGTCAAGAATGATCGTGGACGTTAGTGGTAGATGGGCTAGCGGATCGACAGAGGTAAACATAGGTTATCAAGGGAGGGGGACAGAATTGGTCAAAGCTATAACTTTGGATAGAGTGGTAATGAAATATATACAGTCGTCTCTTGCTGGTAAATGCTTGTAATGGAAAAATTGCCTCCTGCGAGTTCAACAATTTTTTTGACCACCCTTAAGCCCAAACCGATACCTTGCTGCTCATAGTTTTTACGCTCAAACTGTACAAAAGCATCAATGCGATTAATTTGCTCATTGGTCATGCCCCGTCCTAAATCCTTTACTGACAAATTAAACATGTTTTCTGCCACTTGACTACTAATTTTAATCATCTTTCCTGCGGTGGAAAACTTCACTGCATTATCGACTAACTCATGGAGGATCGTCAAAAGGTAGCGATCCGATAGGGCAATCTCTGCTTCCTCAAAGTCAAATTGGAGATCATCACTACGTTTAAGATCTTTAACATAGGATTTTAGCGAAGATTCAATCATATCTCTAGAGAATTTAGTATGCGCTACTTTAAATGACTCTTGCCGACTAGGGGAAACCTCAAGCTCTAGGTAGATCAAAAACTTTTTGGTTAAACTCTCTAAACGTCTTGCGGATTCGTCAGCCCACCCTAGCATTTCGTGTATTTCGGCTATATCCATACTTTCGATATCTTCTTTTAGCATGGCGATCGTGCCGATAATGCCATTGAGGGGCGTATTTAACTCATGGGACATTCTTGAGGCTAACGTACCGCGCAATTCATTGAGGGTGCTTTCAAGGATATTAATCGTATTTGCTTGGATATGGGATAAAGTTTGGATATTGTCATATTGTTGCTTGATTCTCAGCATTGAATGCACCCGCGCCCGCAGTTCAATACTATTGATCGGCTTACTAATAAAATCATCGGCTCCCGCATTGAGGCAGTTAGCCATATCAGTCTTAGAGCTTAAGGCTGTCACCATAATGATCGGCACAGTTTGCCATAACTCGCTAGCCTTAATCCATTTACAGACCTCTATGCCATCCATCTCTGGCATCATCACATCTAGCAAAATCAGATCGGGCTGAAATGCGGTAAGACTAGCGATCGCACTTTTACCATTGGCCGCATAATGCAATTCATAGTCATATTCGCTTAAGAGAGCCTCAATTACATCAAAGTTATTCGGCTCATCATCAACAACTAAAATCGAAGATATATTTGTCATTGTATTTGTCGTTTTTTTACTTTAGAAACCATTTAAGAATTGTCTAGATCCCCCTCAATCCCCCTTAAAAATGGGGAAGAAGAAAAATTCTCCCCCTCTTTTTTAAGCTACGGTGGTGTACCCACAAGTTATCAGCTATAGCGTGACTAATAATCCCCCTCAATCCCCCTTAAAAAGGGGGAAGAAGAAAATTCTCCCCCTTTTTAAGGGGGGCTGGGGGGGATCTAAACCCTCAAACGTAGACAGAGAGACTTGTGTGTACATGGTAACTAGATAAGTTGGGGCTGGGCTGGGGGGATCTTTTAGAGCTTTGAACATGATGGTCTATGCTTTGTACTAACTAACCTATGAAGAATTTTTAGCAAGGTAATCCTCCAGATACGCAACAACTAAAGGAAAACTTTGATCAATCTCGGTCATTAAGCGATCGCTACCCTCTAATTGATGATTGCGTCCCGCAACTTCCAATCCAAAACAAATTTCAGAAAAAGCTTTAGCACCGAGCATTATGCTACTTCCCTTTAGGGTATGCGCCACATATTCTATCTGCGAAGCATCTTGGTCGAAGATAGCTTGACGCAGCTTTGCTAAGAGGACTGGACATTCTTCGTATAAGAATATGTTGATCATTCGTTTCGGCAAATTCAAGGAAACCTTCTCAATTTCCTGAAGTGCATGATCATCAAAGTCAGTATTTAAGTGCAGCGTATCCTGCTGAATTTCAATTCCTTTAGGAAGATTACCCCAACGCTCAATGATTCTTTGTAACGTATCAAAGGAGACGGGCTTACTGATATAGTCATCCATCCCTGCGGCTAAACACATTTCGCGATCGCCTTGCATCGCACTAGCAGTCATCGCAATTAGAATGGGGCGGGATGGGTTAGTGGATAGTTTTGCCCAGTCCTCCACAATACAAGTAGCAGTTTCCAGTCCATTTAACCTTGGCATCTGCACATCTAAGAACACAATATTAAAAGTACTACTCTTAATTGCTTCTAGAGCTTCAATCCCATCGTTGACAATTAAAGGTGTATAGCCCATTTTACTGAGCATAGCTAAAACCATTTCTTGGTTGATCAAATTATCCTCGGCAACCAAAATATGCAGTGGCAGTTGAGTCGCGAGGTTAGTCCTAAGGGGTTTAGCATGGCGCAATATGCTTCTCCTTTCCAAGGGAATCATGGATTGAGGAGGTTCATCTGTAACTAAGACTGGCAACAAAAAGAAAAAGCTAGAACCACTACCTAGAGAACTTTCTGCCCAAATCCTGCCTCCCATCATCTGTACAAGTTTTTGACAAATCACCAGACCCAAACCTGTGCCACCATACTGACGGGCTGTGGCGATCGAGGCTTGGGTAAAAGGTTGAAATAGTTTTTGTAATTGTTCTGAGGAAAGTCCGATACCTGAGTCCTGTACTTCAAAAAGTAACGTCACTTCATTCTCAGTCTGTAAAGAAGTCTCTGGAGATACAGATATAGAGAGTCTTACTGCGCCTTGATGGGTAAATTTGACGGCATTATTTGCCAAATTCAGTAGGATTTGACGCAATCTGATCGGATCGCCAAGAATATATGCAGGTGTTTGCGGATCGATCTGGTAATCTAGCCCAATTCCTTTGGATTCAGCTTGCTGACTTAGGAGTTCACAGGTATCGCCAATAATTCCATATACATCAATTGGTAGATTCTCTAGTAAAAGTTTTTCGGACTCAAGTTTAGAGAAGTCGAGAATGTCATTGATGACTGTTAGCAGTATCTCTCCGCTAGTTTGAATGGATTGAACAAACTTATTTTGTTCTTGATCGAGGGAAGTCGTCGCCAATAGCTCCGTCATGCCCAAGACTCCATTAATGGGGGTGCGGATTTCATGACTCATCATCGCTAAGAAATCGGACTTAACCCGTAAAGCCGCCTCCGCTACTTCTTTGGATTTTTGGAGATTGGTTTCGTATTGCTTGCGATCGGTAATGTCGCGAAATCGCCAAACAAATCCCCAAAAACGCCCCGTTGGAGAAGTAACAGAACTACTAAAATACTCGTAGGTCATTGCATTGATGACCATCTCACCATGGGTAACTTGATCTGGTTCATCATAGGTTTCTTCCAAAATCTGGGTAATTGCTTGGGGGGAATTAGCCGATTGCAGTAGGGGTAAAAGCGGTAAGTCTTGATGATTGTTATTAGAGGTAATGGCGTTGATATCACATATTTCGCATATTTTTTGGTTATAGGCGACTAGTCGTCCCTGTTCATCGACGGCAATAAGTCCCTCTAAGCTGGCTTCGAGTTGGGCATGGATCAGAGCATTGGCGCGTTCTAGTCGATCGTGCTGCTCTTTAATGCGTAACATGGAGCTAACCCTTGCTCGGAACTCCAAAGAGTTTAGGGGCTTACTGATGAAGTCATCGGCTCCCGCATTCATACACCTTGCTAGGTCTTCCTTAGAGTTAAGTGCAGTAACCATAATAATTGGCACGGCTTGCCATTCGGGTAAAGCTTTAATCCGTTCGCAAACCTCGATGCCATCCATAACTGGCATCATTACATCTAGCAAGATTAGATCGGGCTGAAATGTGTCGAGATAGGCGATCGCATCTTGACCGCTAGCAGCATAATGCAACTGGTAATCTCGGTCGCCCAAGATAGTTTCAATCACGTCAAAATTATCAGCTTCGTCATCAATGATTAAAACAGATGCTAAATTCATTGCCTATCTTCTTAAGTCGCTAAAAGTTGATGGATAGTAGCCGCCAGTTGCTTTAGCTTAACAGGTTTAGTCAAATATTCATTAGCTCCTGCGTCTAGGCAACGATCGCGATCGCCTGTCATGGCTAGAGCCGTCAATGCAATAATCGGAATATTAACTAAACTGGGAATTTGGCGAATCTGTTGCATCGCTTTTAATCCATCCATGACTGGCATTTGGACATCCATCAAAATTAAATCAGGTATTGCCGATAATGCTATAGAAACCGCCTCTTCTCCATTTTTAGCTAACACAATACGATAACCTTTAGCGATGAGGTAACTAGAAATTGTCATGATATTAGCTTCGTTATCTTCAGCGATCAAGATGAGCGGAGTTGATTTGCTAACACTTGGGGTATCTAGACTAGATGTCTCGATAGTTTGATGGCTGGTAATTATTTTAGATGGTTGTGTGTTACTAGGAACACAGGGTAACTCAATGAAAAAGCAACTACCTACACCTAGTTCACTAGTTATCCCCACTTTGCCATTATGTAGTTCTACCATCTGTTTCACTAAGGCAAGCCCCAGTCCTGTACCTGCGTATTGACGATTTAACGCACTGTCGATCTGCACAAAAGGCTTAAATAGTTTTTGGATATTTTCTGCGGCAATACCAATACCTGTGTCAATTACCGCTATGCGGACAGATTCCCTTACCTCCTCATTAGTTTGATCTAGAGAAGCAGAAATCAACTGGAGGCGGCTAACTTCTAGGGTAATAGTTCCTCCCTCTGGGGTAAATTTGACAGCATTGTTTAGAAGATTAATTAAGACCTGTCGAATCCGCCGTTCATCCACAAGTAAGTCGGGCAAATTGAGTGGAAATTTGGTGAGGATCTGGATGCGTTTTTGCATCGCTTGCTGCTTGATAAAAGCCAGACTGGACTGGCATAGGTGATTAATTGAAGTAGGTGTATAGTCCAGCTTGATTTGCCCAGATACAATTTTAGATACATCCAAGATGTCATTAATCAGTTCTAATAAATGCGTTGCACTAGAGTCTATGGTTTCTAATGCTTTGAGTTGGCGATCGCTAATCTTACCGAATACTTGTTCTTGCAATCCTTCAGTCATGCCCAAAATCGCATTGAGCGGGGTACGCAGTTCATGGCTCATGTTTGCCAAAAACTCATCCTTAAGTCGCGTTGCGCGGGCTAACTCTTGATTAGTCTGTTGCAGTTGCGACTCAGCTTGCTTGCGATCGCTAATATCTCGCACAAAAAAGACTGCTTCATCATTGCCACAGGGAGCAACGCGCACCTCTTCGTAAATATATTTACCTTCTATCTGAATCTGCTGTTCATAAATTTGGACAGTCTGAGTGGTGAGGGCTTGTTGCAACGCTGCATACTTGCGTTCCGCATAAATTCCCGAAATAGTTATGGGAAAAGTTTCATAAATGCTTTTCCCAATGGATTGTTCGGGTTCAACTAGATTTTTCCCCTGATGCGACACCATAAAGTCTACATATTGCCCCGCACGATTAACTCGAAATACAAGATCGGGCAAAGCTAAGAGGGTCGCACGAGTTCGCTCTTCACTCCGTTGGAGTGCTTCTTGCATGGCATAGCGATCGCTAATATCCATGGCAATACCTAACAGTCGAGTCACCTTTCCAGCCGAATTCCAGATCGGCTCAGTTTTCACAAAAACATAGCCAATGGAACCATCAGCACAGATGATTTCGGCATCCATCGTAAAGGATTGTCGATCGTTAATTGCTCGTTCATGCAGTAGTTTTAGATGTTCCTGCTCATGGGGGGCAAAAAATTGAAAAAACTGCTCATAGGTTGGTGCAGGGCTATGGGGATCAATAGCTAGAATATTAAAAATCTCCTCTGACCAAGTTACTTTATTGTTGATGACATCTAGCTCCCAACTGCCAAGATGGGCAATTTGTTGCGCCTCTTGCAAGCGAGCCTCACTCTGCTGCAAAGCTTGAGTGCGCTGTTGGACGCGATCTTCCAGTTCTTGATTTAAATTTTCTAGGGCTTGGGTAGCGCGTTCGCGCTCGATCGCAATTTTGACGATATTCGCAGCAAGGGCGATCGACTCTAGCTCTTGCCGCTGTGGATGATGAATATCGTGATGATAAACAGCAAAAGTGGCTAGGACAGATCCATCACTGGCGATCGCAGGAAATGACCAGCAAGATTTTAATCCATGGGCTAAAGCTAATTCCTTAAAATCTTGCCAAAGCGGATCGGTAGCAAGATCAGACACAATCACAGGCTCTTTCCGAAAGGCTGCTGTGCCGCAGGAGCCAGCCTTTTCCCCAATTGACATGCCTTCGATCTCTTGATTATAAGCATCTGGCAAATTAGGGGCTGCCCCTAGATGCAGTTTACCTTCGTGATTGCAAAGCAAAATAGAGCAAATTCCTCCTTCAATTTGATCTTCCGTAGCTATAGCTAAAATCTCAAAAATATTTGGTAAAGGCTCTCCCTTAGCAATTCGCTCCAAAATCGAGTTTTGCATTTCGACGCGCAGTTCCGCCTGTTTGCGATCGCTAATATCCAGAGTCGTCCCTGTCATGCGGAGCGGATTGCCTTCCCGATCCCATTCCACTACCTTCCCCCTTGATAGTATCCAAATCCATGCCCCAGACCGATGACATTTCCGTAGTTCACATTCATAAACTGGAGTCTTTTGTTGTAAGTGGCTTTCCATCGCGAATTGAGCTTTCTGCGAATCTTCTGGGTGGTTTAACTCCCACCAAGTCTTTGTGCCAAATTGTTCTAATTCCTCAAGGGTAAAGCCAAAAATTTCAGCCAATCGCTCATTAATAATTACCTCCCCAGTCTGAATCGACCAATCCCATAAACCAATGCCCGATCCTTCAACCGCTAGTTGCAGACGTTCTTTGACGAGATCTAGCTCAAGTTGCGATCGTTGACGCTCCACACGACTTTCCGCATCTCGCACTTCGCGCCGTATTGCCTCAGCTAGTCGAGTGAGACTCCCTTTCATCAAATAATCTTGAGCGCCTGCTTTCATCAGTTCGACCGCAGCCGTCTCGCCGATTGTTCCAGAAACCACGATAAAAGGAAGATTGGGATATCGACACTTAACGATTTGGAGCGCATCATAAGCATTAAATTTGGGTAAATTATAATCTGAAATAATTACATCCCAAGTTTGCTTCTCTAAAGCTGCACACAAAGCTTCTAACGTTTCTACCCTTTCCCAGATAATGTTCAATCCAGAACGACGTAGTTCTCGCTGTACTAAAAAGGCATCATCCTCTGAGTCTTCAATATTTAGTACACTTAGGTTTAGGATGTTGTCAGTCATAGCCTATCCACCGTTGGGTAATACTTCATTAATTACGGCCCAATACAGCCCTAGTTGCCGCACAGCCTCTGTGAACTTCTCAATTTCCACAGGCTTACGGACATAGCTATTTGCCCCAAAGTTGTAACTATCAATAATATCTCGCTCTTCACTGGAGGAGGTGAGTACCACCACAGGCAATAAATGCGTGCGTTCATTAGCGCGAATCCGCCTTAATACCTCTAGCCCATCCACTTTCGGGAGTTTGAGATCTAGCAAGACGACACTGGGTAGTGGATCAGCATTCAACACCATGAGCAAAGCTTCTTCCCCATTACGAGCCACAAGAATGTCATTGGCAATATTGCCACGATGCAAGGCTCGAATGGTTAACTTCTCATCATCGGGGTTATCTTCGACGAGAATGATTGGGCGCAGAGTCATTGTTTAATCTCCTATTCCTATGATGACAAGATGTGACTCGTAGGAAGGGTAGTGCTTTGCACTGCCCTTCCTACGTCTTGAGAGATGATATTTCAGGTATTGTGAAATAAACTGTTGCTCCTTTCTCGACTGCCCCCTCAGCCCATACTCGTCCGCCATGCCGATGAATAATCCGTTGCACAGTGGCAAGTCCGATCCCCGTTCCGACAAATTCATTCGTGTTATGTAGCCGTTGAAAGACCCCAAACAGCATATTGGCATAGTTCATATCAAACCCCGCTCCATCATCGCGAATAAAATAAATGAATGATCCATCCTGTTCACTTTCCGATGGCTTGACACCAAATTCAATTAGCGCACTGGGATGATGACTGGTAAATTTCCAAGCGTTTTGGATTAAGTTACTGATCACCATTCGCATCAGGGTTATATCGGCTAGGACATATACGTTTGAGGCAATTACGCTTTCTACTTGTCGTTCTGGCTCCGATGTTCGCAGTTCTGCTAACTGTTCAGTAACTAATGCACTGAGGTTAACTTTGTCGTATTGCATCTCTGAGCGAGATACACGCGATAGACGCAGCAAGTCCTCGATCAGCATACCCATTCGCGACACGTTATGACGAATTCGATCAAAATAGTCTTTCGCATCGGCATCGAATTTGTCGCCATAGTCTTCCAGTAGAGCTTTACTGAAGCCATCGATCGCTCGTAAAGGCGATCGCAAATCATGGGATACAGAGTAGGCAAAAGCCTCTAATTCACGATTAGAAGCTGTTAACTGTAATGTTGTCCGCATGAGTTGAGCTTCCGCTTGTTTGCGATCGGTGATATCAAGGTTAATGCCGATCATCCGCAACGGTTTACCCTGAGGATCACGCTGTACCAAGGCATAGGCTTTGAGGAAGCGAATTGTGCCATCGGGATGAATCACCCGAAATTCGGGATCGTAATCATTTGTTCCTGCCAAGGCTTGTTGAATTGCTGATTCGGCGCTAGCTCGATCATCTGGATGTAAGCTGCTTACCCAAGCCTCATAGACACTTGGGAACTGAGTGGAGGTAATGCCATAAAGTTCATACATGCGGTCATCCCAGACCAAGATATTGTCAGGAACGTTCCAATCCCAGATCGCGATCGCCCCAGATTTTACGGCTAAGGCTAGACGATCAGAGAGAGTTTGCAATTCTGCTTCTGCTTGTTTGCGATCAGTAATATCCAGAACCGTACCGATCAGATGCGTTAATTGACCTGTCCCCGTAGAGACAATTGGTTCTCCTCTTGCTTGGATGTAACCTAATGTGCCATCACAGCGATAGAATCGAATTTCAAGGTCGTAGGGTTGGACAGTGGCAGCCGCTGTTTGGAGCACTTGCTGATGATGTTCTCGATCATCGGGATGTATCTGCTCCTGAACCTCCGCAAAGCTAGGCATTCCCATTGCTGGATCACGACCAAAGATGTGAAAGACCTCATCAGACCAAATAATCTGTTCGCTATAGGGATCAAACTCCCAACTGCCTAGTTTACCAATGCGCTGTGCAGTTTTGAGGTGAGCATCACTCTTGCGAATTTTTTCTTCGGATTGCTTGCGATCGCTGATATCAACATGACAGCCAATCATTCGCAAAGGTTGATCATTTTCACCCCACTTAATCACTTGCCCTGAGCAAATCACCCAAACCGTAGAGCCATCTTTGTGCCGATATCTGACCTCATTGCAAAATGGAACTTCGCCGTGGGTTTGGACATGTCGCTCAAAACAATCGAGAACCTTTGCCAAATCTTCATCAAAGATCAGGTGTTGCCATGTCTCAGGAGAATTGGGTAATTCATCATCTTCATAGCCAAACATTTTTTTGAATTTGGGACTGAGGTATTCTTCGTTAGTTTGCAGATCCCAATCCCAATAACCCGCAAGCAGAGTATCAAAAATGTTTTCTAACAGGCTTAGCTCTTGGCTAACTTGCTCAGCAATTAATCTTTCGGCTTCTGCTTGTTTGCGATCGCTAATATCCGTATGCGTTCCCAACATTCTCAAGGGATTACCTGACTCATCCCAAGCGACAATACGCCCTAGCGAGAGAATCCATTTCCATTCCCCAGTTTGGGTAAGTTGGCGAAATGCCACTTTATATTCTGGCAAAATCCCAGCCACATAGTCTTGATAGACCTTGGCAACTTGCTCGCAATCGTCAGGATGTATACGTTCTAGCCATTTAGCATTGGTTTCCTGAAAAGTGCTTGGGTTATAGCCTAGCATCGTGGCATACTCAGGACTGGTGATTGCTTCTCCCGTCTGTAAGTTGAGATCGTAAAGCCCTTGATTGGCAGCCCGAAGCGCCAGACGTAAACGCTCCTCGCTCTCGTATAGTTGTTGCTCGTCTTGGGCACGTTGTTGGGCATTGGCAATGGTTTGCGCCATTACTTGCAGCAGTCTGATTATTTCCTCGCCCCAAATTACTACTTTACTAAAGGAAGCAAATCCCATCACTCCTGTAACAACGGATTTTTGGATGATGGGAACCGATAGGGCTGACACAATATTGAACCTTTGCCAACTGGCTTTGTCGATCGCCGCCTCAATGGGAGCATCGCTAACTCTAGGCATATTCACAATCTCTCGTCGCAGTACTTTGGCATTAGCCCAAGGAAAGGCTGAAAAAGGAACATTCTGTACTAGTGTGATTTGTCGGGGATATTCTGGCTTAGCCCATTCATTGGTCATACTAACCGTGCCGTCGGGAAGCGGCGAGTCAACCTGCTCTCTGAAAGAGAATTTAATCAAGTAGCTGGTGTCTGAGTTGGTTGCTTCCCCAATCAGTTGCAAGGAGCGATCAATCTCAGCATCTAGTTGATCTAGGCTAATATCGATAAATCGACTACTGATTTCCGCAATCAGTTGATTAAAGTCTCGCTGCAATTTCAAAGCTTGTTCAGTGGCTTTGCGATCGCTAATATCCGTAATCGTACCGATATAACCGATAATTTCGCCAGACTGATCGCATTCAGCTACTGCTTGACCGTAAACCCAAGTGATTTCCCCTGCTTTATTTTGAAAGCGATACTCTAATTGGAATGGACGATTTTCTTGGAGAGCCTTATTCCACTCCATCGTCACAAGTTCGCGATCGCTAGGATAAAGCCCATTAATCCAACCAAAGCCCTCCGCTTCTGTGGTTGTTAGCCCCGCAATCTGACACCAGCGATCGTTCACATAGCAGCAGCTACCAAGAGCGTCAGTACGATAAATTCCTACAGGCACAGAAGCTACCAATGAGATAAACCTTTGTTCACTTGTGGAACTCAAGTCATCTACGCGAGAGCAATTTGTATGGGTAGACATAATATTGTGTAATCTAAAAAATACACACAAAAGTCAGTAATCATCTTTTATTTTACTCCTTTTATACCAATTCACAAAAATGTGCTGACACTTTTATGAATTAAAAACAAAGCTTAGTAAAGATTTTCAAAGCACAAGTTAGCTAAGTTATTGTATTTCTCGATATTACGCCCATCGCTATAAAAAATCGAGAATGATAGAATTATTAATGGTTAACGCAAAAATACTCTACAGAAATTTTACAATGCTGTGCGATCAAGTTCCAGCCAAGAAAAGTTTTAAAAGCGTTTCAAAGAAACGCTTTTAAAACTTTTCTTGTGGCTCGTTTTCTCAGCAATTGTAGTATTGTTTTTTTGAACTGATGGTATACAAAACACAAAATGGCGTAGCCATTTTGTGTTTTTAAAACCCTTACTGGATTTGGTTTTAATTCACAAAAGTGTGTCAATACTTTTGTGAATTGGTATTAAGTAGCTATGTAGAATAAATTACCCAAACCCGTAAAGTAGCACCCCGCAGGGGCGCTACTTTACGGGTTTGGGTTTGTATAGCAATGTAAGTTTTGCTTAGGACATAAAACCAAAAAGATGAGTGGCGGCGCTTCGCGCCGCCACTCATCTTTTTGGTTTTGCATAGCTACTTACTTACGGGGATGTTTTTAAGATGAGGATGTTGCATTTGTGCCATCCCTCGCATTTAAAAGCTCTTGAATCGTCATTTCTAATTGCCTTAGTTTCATCGGCTTGCTTAGGTACTTGTTAGCCCCCGCAGCTAGACAGCGATCGCAATCTCCTGACATCGCTAAAGCCGTCATCGCAATAATTGGAGTGTCAACAAATTTAGGATCAAGACGGATTTTCTGAGTTGACTCGATTCCATCCATAACAGGCATTTGGATATCCATCAAAATTAAGTCTGGTTGGTGAACTTTCGCCAGTGTGATCGCATCTTTACCATTATTCGCCAATAAAATCTGATATCCATTAGCTTCTAAATAGCTGGAAATCGTAATAATATTTGCTTCATTATCTTCTACTAACAAGATGAGAGGAGATTGATCTTTGGTGGCTTTGGTGATTGGTGTATTTAGTAATAAGGTCGTCTCTGGGTTATTACTGAGAACGACTTCAGAGGTAACATCATAGGGTAACTCCACTGTAAAGCAACTACCCGCATTCACTTCACTAGTTAGTCCGACTTTACCGCCATGGAGTTCAACGATGCGTTTTACTAGAGCTAGCCCTAATCCAGTCCCTTCATATTGTCGATTTAAAGCACTATCGATCTGAATAAACGGCTGGAATAGTTTCTGGATGTTTTCTGGAGAAATGCCAATACCTGTATCAGTTATTGAGATTTGTAAGTACTGTTGTAAAGGGCGATCGCTCGTAGCTATATTAGGAGTCAACTGTTTAGATTCTAAGGTAACTCGTCCTCCCTTTGGCGTAAATTTAACGGCGTTGTTCAGTAGATTAATCAAAACTTGGCGAATCCGACGTTCATCGATAAATAGCGGCGGGAGATTGCTTTGAAGTTTTATATTCAGTTGAATCTGCTTTTGCGAAGCCTGTTGTTTCACAAAAGATATACTGGATTGACAGAGATGACTAATAGATGTGGAAGTGCAGTCTAATTTGATGTGTCCTGCTTCAATTTTAGCTAAATCAAGAATGTCGTTAATTAGCTCCAACAAATGCGAAGCACTACGCTCAACGGTTTGCAGAGCCTTAAGCTGTCGCTCATTAACATCACCAAACACCTGTTCTTGTAACCCCTCGGTCATCCCAAGGATGGCATTAAGTGGGGTACGAAGTTCATGACTCATATTGGCGAGAAATTCATCCTTGAGTCTGGTGGCTCGGATTAATTCTTCGTTTGTTTGCTGTAGTTGCAGTTCTGCTTGCTTACGATCGCTAATATCAAAATTGACTCCCAACATGCTGTAGGGCTGTCCCTGATCATCACGCACTACGATCCCATAGGCTTTAATAAAATGGATACTGCGATCGGGATGTACGACTCGAAACTCCGTATCATATTCAGCATTTCCTAAAATAGCTTGATGGAGTAATGTTTCTGTTTCCGTCCGATCATCAGGATGTAATCCGTTAGACCAAATATCGTAGGCTATATTTTGGTTCGTTTCGCTGTTCCTACGTAACTCTGGCTGACCTGTGATGCCAAAGAGTTCATACATGCGATCGTCCCAGCGCAAAGTATTTTGTCTGATATCCCATTCCCAAGTACCGATCGCCCCAGATTTCAGCGATAGGGCAAGGCGTTCCGACAGTTTTTGAAGTTCTACTTCCCGTTTTTGCAATTCCGATGTGCGTTCTTTGACTTTAGCCTCTAGAAATTGATTGAGTTCTTGCAGTTGCTGCTCTGCTTGCTTGCGCTCAGTGATATCCCGACAGATGCCAAACTGGACAATCTCACCCGACCAATCCACGCTGCTGGCACTAATTTCCACCGTAAGGAGTGAGCCATCCTTGCGCCGATGTAAGGTTTCAAACTTGACACTCTTCTCTTGAGCAAATTCTTGAATTCCTGATAGCAGTTCTACTGCTGACCATTTAGCATCAATATCATAGATACTCAATGACATTACTTCTTCGCGACTATAGCCTAACATGTTCGCAAAGCTTTGATTTGCATCGATTAAGTATCCTTGAAGGTCTAACACAAACAACCCATCTAAGGAAGTATTAAAGAGCATTGCACTACGGTAATATTCTTTTTCCAGCTTTGCTTCTGCTTGTTTGCGATCGCTAATATCACGAATCATAAATAGAACTTCATCTTCACCACTCTTAACTGCTCTAACTTCTTCACAGATCAAGCGATCGCCTACTTGAATCTGTTGTTCATAGACCTGTAGTTCCCCCGTTTCTATCGCTTTTTGTAAATAGTAAAACTGTTGTTCGATAATATCTGCGGGTAATACTTCTGCCATCGACATGCCAGCACGATCCAGCTTAGCCGTAGCGATCGCAAAATCACGACTTTGAGTCACAAATTCTCGGTAAACTCCATCAGCCCCAACCCGAAACATGAGATCGGGAATCGCAGCTAACATGGCGCGACTCTTGGATTCACTTGCAGCTAAGGCAAGTTCAGCTTGGTTGCGTTCGCGCATGGCAATATGTTGTTCACTAACATCTCTAACTAACAACAAAACTTCATTTTCGTTATAGGGAACTATTCGCACTTCTTCGATTTGCTCTCTACCATCGACAAAGATATTTTGTTCATATATCTGCATGGAATTAGTTTGAAATACCTGTTGGACACATTGCAAGCGTTTTGTGGCAATGTCAGCAGGAAGTGTATCAGACACATGCGTTCCTACCAGATCTTGTAAAACACCTACCACTGCAAAGTTGGGAGTAGTAACACATTCCGAATAGAAGCCTTCTCGACTCATGCGAATGATCATGTCGGGAATCGCACTCAGTATGGCGCGTTGATGGGCTTCGCTCTTGAGTAATTTAGCTTCGGTTTGTTGACGCTCAACTAGTTGATCTTGCAATCTTTGGTTGTTTTGAGCTTGTTCAATGGCGATCGCATGGCTAGCACACTTGATAAATAAAGCCGCAGTTACGACTGACAGGAACATGCTAATCAGTACTATTTGAATACGAACTACCTTCGCTTGACTAAGATCTAAATCCACTTCTTTTTCCCGTTGGTACACAATCTCAGCAAAGGGAGATAGGCGATCGGAAAATTCAATAAACCGCAGAAAATTCTTGCTCTTAAAAAACGCTACTAGCTGTAATTCTGCATCAATGAGGTTTTTAGGCGATGTGTTAGGTGATATGGTGAGTCGCTCTAGGCGATCGAACAAATCTTGATATTCTTGCTGAAATTCGGTTAAAAACTGCTTTTGTTCCTTTAGTAAGGCTTCTAATCCTTCTATGGTTGAGAATTCTCCCGAATTGTGATGAGCCTTGACAATATTTAAGTTTGTTTGAATGGATTCAAGCAATTTTCGATTTTCTTGCCGCAAAATCTCAACATTATTTAGTTTTGGAGATAGTTGTGGGGCAGGTTGATTATATAAAATGTCTAACTGGAGCGCATTTATAGATTTACGCTCTTGAGATATAACCTGACTCTTTTGTAATACTTCTTGATGGTAGTAATTTCCCAATAGCAATCCAGTTATAGTACCTAAGGAGGTAATACCTAGAGCGATCGCATATCCATAAAATATTTTGTTACTTAAAAACATTTGGGATGATAGCTTATGCCAAAAATTGCTAGATGAAATTAACTGGTAAGTTTAGTTTAGCTGATATCGTCAAATAATCGTTATACTTTAAACGGGTATAATCTGAGCTTTTTTGAGATTTTGGAAACGGAGAGTGAGTAGCGATAGCAGTTCTTTTTTATGGTTAATATGAGCGTTCTCAATACATGAAGAAATAGCATCCTGAAAC
>NZ_JAYGIF010000156.1:0-36773 GCF_034931345.1 Pseudanabaena sp. CCNP1317
GATGGTGATGTTATTTACTTTTTGTCGGATTTTAATCTGGGTGATATGCCCCATACGCTTATTAAATCTGGTGATATCACTGCCGATGCGATGTCTAATTTGGAGCTTTTGCAACTCAAGGTGGCTCAGGTGATTAATGCTGTTGCCGATGGTGGTTTTGATTTGCTGAATGCTTCTCAACGCCAGCTATGCAAGTATTTCGATATTCCTCGCGGAGTGTTGCTTTACCATTTTGATTGGATCAAACCGTTATTAGATACTCTATATAACCAATTGATCCATAGTTTTAATGAAAATCTGGTTTTGCTTACTGATTCTGCTGATCTGGCGATCGTTGATCTTTGGGTTGGTACAACTGAGTTGTTTTTGGCTGAAGAGATCCCGATAAAGGAGACTTTGACTGGGATTTTTGAGTTCTTTGCTCAGCATATCCCGCGTTATTTGCATGATTATGTGTTGGCTAGGCTTTCGGCTCAGGCTCGACATAAGTTGTTTTCTACTTTGGCGGTTTTGGCGGTTAATGAATAATCATTGCTGCTGTACTTGCCCAATCGACTGTTTTATTCAATAGTTTATTGGTTAGCAATTGTTGAGCGATCGCAATTTCATCATCGGTGAGAAACTTGGCTAGATGGCTGGCATAGGATGGCTTTGTCTGAGACTTGCTAAACCAACGGTTTAATAAAGCCGTAGAAATCTGCATGGGTGTTGTAATACGTTCTACTTCTATTTCAACCTTGAGATCTACTTTCTCAAAAGCCGATCTCAAATTATCAACATCCCAATTTGTCATCGGGTCATCAGGATTGCTATAGATTGCTTCTTCTGCTTGCATCCAGCGATCGCCAAATGCATCAGGTAAATCGATTAATCGGTAAATTCTTTGCGTGTGTTTGGGAATTGATTCATAAAGAGCGATTTTGCCATCAGGTTGTAAGAGATTGGCTAATTGCTGAATGCAAGTTAATTTGTCAGGTTCCCGCAACAGAGTGTTATAGCCAATAATCGCTTCAAAATGCATAGAGGCTACTACATTAGGAATCTCTATTAACGAACCATGCAAAACAATTGGGCGCAAAAGTTCGAGCAAACTTGCTGCTTGTTCTTGCAAAGCGATCGCTTCCGATTCTTGATAAGTAATTGCATAAACTCCGCCTTCTGGAACCGAGCGCAATGCTTCCCATGTGAATAATCCTGTGGCAGCATTTAGGTTGAGAACCACATGATGACGTTGCAGCGATAATCTGGAGAATAGGCGATCGCGTATTTTTGCTAATCTCTCTCCTGACTGTCCGATGGTGCGTTGTAACCAGCGATCGCTTTTAGTATCTGTTGGACTAAAGGTAAGGATTTCAGGCAATTCTACGACTACACCGCTTACCATTGCCGCTAATTGTGCCTCGCGACGACGTTCCACTTGTAACTTAATCGCGGCTTCTGCACCTTGATCCGACGGTTGATAGAAGACCTGTCCTTGCAAACTGCTGGGTAAATATTGCTGCTCGATCCAATGGTCGCGATAGGCGTGGGGATAGAGATAACCTGCTCCATGACCGAATCCTTTTTTATCGCGATTACCATCTTTGAGGGGATTGGGAACATCGGATTGACGTTCCTGCTCAACGGCGGCGATCGCATCGAAGAATCCCATGAGACTATTCGATTTGGGAGTGTTGGCAAGATAGAGGGTGGCTTGGGCTAAGTGATAGCGACCTTCAGGTAAGCCAATGCGGTCTAAGGCTTCAGCACAAGCATTCACAACTACTACTGCTTGTGGGTCGGCAAGTCCTATATCTTCACTCGCTAAAATCAGTAATCGCCGCAAAATAAAACGGGAATCTTCGCCTGCATAGACCATTTTGGCTAACCAATAGAGAGCCGCATCAGGATCGGAGCCGCGCACACTTTTGATAAATGCACTAATCGTATCAAAGTGAGCATCGCCTTCTTTGTCGTAGAGAACGGCTCTTTGTTGAATCGATTCTTCGGCTACAGCTAAAGTAATGTTGATATTGCCATCTTGAGATGGCTCTGTTGTCTCTACTGCGAGTTCCAATGCATTCAGCAGTGACCTTGCATCACCATTGGCGACATTGGCTAAATGGGCGATCGCTTCTTCAGTAACATTTACATTGAGGTTGCCGTAACCTCTTTGGCGATCGCTAAGTGCTTGCTCTAATACGCGCCGCAAATCCGCTTCGGTTAAGGGCTTTAGTTGAAATAAACGCGATCGGCTGACTAATGCTTTATTCACTTCAAAGAAGGGATTCTCAGTAGTTGCACCGATGAGAATAATTGTGCCATTTTCTACCCAAGGCAGTAATGCATCCTGTTGGGATTTGTTGAAGCGATGCACTTCATCGACAAAGAGGATTGTGCGTTGATTGTGATAGCCGCGTTGGGTTTGGGCGGTTTCGATCGCTTCTCTGATTTCTTTTACGCCTGCAAGAACAGCATTGATGGCGATGAAGTGGGCGTTGGTGGTGTTGGCGATAATTCTTGCTAGAGTGGTTTTGCCTGTGCCAGGGGGACCATAAAAAATGAGGGATGATAGGCGATCTGCTTGGATGGCGCGGCGGAGTAGTCTTCCTTGTCCGAGGATATGTTCTTGTCCGATGAATTCATCGAGGTGGCGCGGACGTAGGCGATCGGCGAGGGGCGCTTCTGATGCGGTGATTTGTTGGCGATGGTTATCGAATAGGTTCATGGATAATTTAAGGTTGGTAAATCCATTGTGCGCGATTGTTTAGCGATCGCTTGGCTAAAGATAGCATCCCCTCCAAAATTGGCTGACTGACATGAGTAGGAAAGTCTTCTGGTAGGACTGTATTGACTTGAGCGACTACATCATCAACGTTTGTCAGCATCTCCTCTAGAATTATGCTTGCCTTTGCTTCTGAAAAATTAACTGCCTTGGCTGTCGAGATAAAATGCCTTGGCTGAATTGATTCCCAATTGTAATAGTTTGTCTTCTCTCCTCTAAGTGACATGGACATCTTGGCGTTACGTTTGGATAGAGACTTGTTTTTGATGAATGGATATACAGAAATTACATCATATAGAGGCGTTAATCTGTAGCTGCCGCCTTGATTAATGTAAATACTGAAGTTCTTACTATGTCCATCTGTGGCGGCTAATAGCCAAAATAGAATTTGACTGCGAAAAAATTTCTCACGATCGCCATTAGCATCTTCAGCACCGAGTAATACTTTCATGATTTCACTGATTCCTGCTCCGCCCTGATTTTGATATTTCAAGTTTGGCGACATTCCTAATGCTTGGCACATATCCTCTTGAGGAAGCCTGATCAACCACCGTCGATCTTGAGACCATCGGCGATCGAAGCGCTCTATAACTAATACTTTGACATCATTGAAATGCTGAATTTGAGCCTCGGCTGTGGGTAATCCAAATGCTTTGGCGATTTGGAGACATAGCCATTCATTTTCGCAGCTATCACTCATGTTTAAATTGTCATTAGGAATTATGCCAATGGGAAACTTGAAGATATGACTGGTGGGCGTAGTGCCGATAGGACGACACCATTTTCCTTTATGCCAAAGTAAGGCAGTTTTCTCTTGAGCACCTGCGATCGATATGCGGAAATCGTTATTATTTTGGGTTGTTCCTATAGAAGTTGTTTTATATTCTTTCAAATATCTGGCAACTTCATCCGTTGACAGTGGCTGTGATTGGGTTGTCTCTATAGTTTGGGAAATGCCTTCATGACAAATTTGGATCGCTCCAACGCAGTCGGCTCCGATCGCTGTTAATAAATCGAATGGCTGTGAGGTGGAGATACTAAAGCGTTTTTGAATTCTTGCTCGAATTTCGCGACTATCTGGTAGCAAGTTATCGAAAAAGTTATAGACAAGATCTCCTTCATAGGGCTGTCTGCGTAAGGGCATTGATAAAGAGATGGGACGCGCTCCGTCAGTTTCTAGCCATTCTTCTGCATACTGAAAGTTCATTGCGCCACTGGGTAAGTTTTGCCAAGTCCCAACTAGATAGCCATTCATGAGGATATTGAGGCTATTAACACGCCTTGTTCTTACCATTCTTCTTTCCATCCTTGTTTAGGCTTACGGGCTTCTTCTTTGGGAATAATCTGTATTTCTAGATCTAGAGCAGAGAATAGTTTAAATAGAGTTTCTAATTTTGTGCCTTCGGGGTTGTTTTCAAAGGCGGAGATGGTGGCTTGCTTGATACCTACCCGATCGCCTATTTCGGCTTGGCTTAATTTTTGTCTTTTGCGGCGATCGCGTAGATATTCAGCTAGTTCTTTGGAGGAGTGGATTAGCATGGTCTGATGCTTGTATCCTTTTTAGGGTATAAAATTTAGTTTATCCCTTGTAGATTATAAAATCAAGTTTATCCTTTGTACGGGATAATATTTAGACAGGCGATCGCGCTTTTTAAAAGACATTCTGATAATATTCGGATAGCGACTTGTTACGAATTGAGAGCTAGAGATTAGAATTATGGTATTGAAAACCAACTCAAAGTATTCGCTATGCAAACATTAGCTGTTACTGAAGCCATCACGACGATCGCTGAAGCAGAGAGAAAATTTGGCTTGAGTCGTAGTGAATCGAGGGACTTTTTTACGGAATGGTATGACCAGTTACCAGTGATCAATCCTAGCGATCGCGGCAATTTAGAGATTCTCTGGCGGCGTTATATTTATCATCGGTCTGGGGGACA
Organism: Pseudanabaena sp. CCNP1317; assembly: GCF_034931345.1. Classification (NCBI taxonomy): domain Bacteria; kingdom Bacillati; phylum Cyanobacteriota; class Cyanophyceae; order Pseudanabaenales; family Pseudanabaenaceae; genus Pseudanabaena; species Pseudanabaena sp. CCNP1317. Next base: position 4,705 of record NZ_JAYGIF010000156.1, read on the forward strand.
TTTGCTAGAAAGTACGGTGATGCTATTACTTGTCTCGCCATTGCTCACGATCGCTGGTTTATACGATCCTCCGTTTCGGATTAAGGCGGAGGAGTCGATTGCAATCGATGTTTCTGATAGTGAAGAAACGCTACAGGGGCGAATTGATGTGTTGTTTTTGCGCGATCGCTTGTGGATAATCGTTTTAGAATCAAAGAAAACGATGCTTTCGGTTTGGTCTGCTTTGCCTCAAACTTTGGCTTATTTGATGGCTAGTCCGAATGGCGGCGGTACGCATCCCGCAGGGACTCGCCCGACTTTTGCGATGTTGACGAATGGGGATGATATTGTGTTTGTGAAGTTAGAGGGTAAACAATATGGGATGTCTCAGGTTTTGGCTCCTTTGGTTAATCGGGGTGAATTAGAGGTGGCATGGCAAGTTTTATGCAAGATTGCAGAAATAGAAGTTTGATAGCGATCGCTGTGTAGCTCCTGCCGCGATCGCTGAAAAACGTATCAATCTTGTTCTAACGAAACGTCAGTTCGACAAAAGCGCAAAATGGTAAAAATTGCTTTGCAATTTTTACCATTTTGCGCCATTTGTGCCGCGCGAAGCGCGGCGCAAATGGCTATATCGAACTCACGTTAACGAAGGTAATCGACGACGAGCCGATGCGATCGCTTGTTGTAGTTTTGCTTGAAGTAATTCTTTGGGAGGTAATACGGTGAGGTATTCGGCGACATGGATACCGCTTTTGTCTAGTTCGAGTAGTTCAATCTGTTCTTGTTTTTTACCTGCACATAAAATGATTCCCAATGGGGATTGTTCATCGCTTTCTTGGTCATATTTGGCAAGCCAACGCAGATAAAGTTCCATTTGGCTTTTGTATTCGTGGCGAAAGTTGCCGAGTTTGAGGTCGATCGCAACAAGGCGTTTGAGTTTGCGGTTATAGAACAGCAGGTCAATATAAAAGTCGTCGTTATCAATTTGGATACGTTTTTGTCTTGCAATAAAGGTGAATCCTGCGCCAAGTTCTAATAAAAATTTCTCGATATCACGCAGGATGGCATCTTCGAGGTCTTTTTCGAGGTAGCGATCGCTTATATCTAAAAAGTCTAGGATGTAGGGATCTTTTAGCAGTAAATCGGGTGATATTTGCTTGTTTTCGCGTAATTGTTCTAAATCATGGCGAATGGTTTCTTCGGGTTTGCGGGAGATGGCGGTGCGCTCGAATAGCATGGAGTTGATGCGTTCTTGTAGTTGGCGAACGCTCCAATTTTCGAGTTGTGTAATCTCGATGTAGAAATTGCGCTTTAGTTGGTCATCTATACCCATTATTAGCTTGAGATGTGACCAACTCAATTTTGCACACAGTGTATGCAAAATTTCTCGATCGGGAAAAACTTCGGCGATCAGGATGCAATAGCGCAGTTGCCTTTCGCTCCAGCCTTTACCGTAAGTTTGGGTAAGGTGTCGCGAAAGTTCTGTTATAACCTGTTTGCCATATTCGGCGCGTTGACGTTGGAGTATTTCGGTTTGAATGCGATCGCCGACTTGCCAATAGAGCAGTGTAATTTCGGCATTGATGGCAACGGCGGCGCGTTGTTTGGCGGCATCAATAAGCTGACGAATTTCGCTAAAAAGTGTTTGCGCTGTTACTTGGATATTTGGAGTAATCTGTGGTGGATTGCGATCGGCTTCGTTCATTTTCTTGAGTCTTGCCTGAATGATACTCAGACATTGCTTCTTTAGCTAGTTTTGCTAGTACGTCTTGAGAATGTTCAACTGAAATATTCCATTGAATTTCATCTTCGAGTTCTTCTAAAATTATCATGGCGATCGCGACAATCGCTAGGCTTTGTTACGATGGCTCTGGATTTTGAAAATAACTGTTTCAGTTATAATTCATACAAAGTAATTTCAGGCAGGTTGTCTTTCCTGAACAGTTACAGAGAGTTTTAGCCCTAATTGGTTTAGTAATTTAGCAATTGTCATTAACTCGCTGGGCTGTTGGTTTGGAAATAGTTGAGAGTTGAGATCTAAATTCAGCTTTTTGTTTTTTGAATTGTTAGTAACATCTTGTTGAGCTTCTGCAACATTTTTCAAAGCCAATAAAATATGTTCAAAGTCACCATCTTCTAGGACTGCATCTAAGTAAGCAGCAGCTTCTAAGGGATCTTTTAAGGATTCAATTAGATAGGAATGATAGCTTTTATAGGTTGGCATTTTTTCTCCTCTGAAAATCTACCCAGTAATGCTTTGCTTTGATGATATCTTGATTTTGGGTGCTTTTGTCACCGCCACATAGCAAAAGAACTATGGTTTCTCCTGCTTGAGCAAAATATATTCGATAACCTTGTCCGTAGTCAATTCTGAGTTCTATGACTCCTGATCCAACAGGCTTGTAGTCTCCAAAGTTTCCATTTTCAACTCGATCGAGTCGTGCTTTAATTCAAGCTCTTGCTTGACGATCGCGTAGTGATTCTAACCAAAGTTCAAAGGGACGCTCGTCGTCTTCGGTTGCGTAAAAGATCACCTCTTGCGGACGTGCTTCCATGAAACTGCTATTGCTTATAAAATGAAACTTTTTAATTTTGTCATGGAACTGGAGACTTTTTATGTTTTTTAAGCGATCGCTCTTGTTGCTCCTGCCGCGATCGCAAGGCGTTGGTACAATGCTTCTGGTATTTGTAAGGTAACTGTTTCAGCCATATTTTTTCTCGATAACCTTAAATTTAATTTCCGCTAATTTCTACTAATGATTCACCTGTAGCTAGAATTTCTAATGCTTTTGGTAAAGTAGCAGTCAGAATTTCTTTCAATTGGGCATTGGAAGTATTGCCAAACGTCAACCAAATAATTTGCGGTGGCGATCCGAGCCGTTCAACTAGATCGACAAAATCACTATCTTTGGTCATAAAAATAATTTCTTGAGCTTTACCTGCTTCAAAGATTTCAGGATCTTCTGCATCTCTTAATCCAAGATCTCGCAAAGCGAAGGCGCTTATATTAAAGGTTCTATAGATCCAAGGGGCGATCGCTGGTGATAAATGGGCATCAATCCAGATGGTCATGCAACTAATACGGGATGGTTGAGTTTACGAGATGCATAGGCTAGTGCTGCTTTTAGGTCATCTCTTTCTAGATCGGGCATTTCTTCTAAAATCTCTTCGGCGCTGAGTCCAGCTACAAATAAGTCAAGAACGTCTGAGACGCGAATTCTCATACCACGAATGCAGGGACGACCGCCACATTGTCTGGGGTTGATTGTGATTCTTTTAAGTAGCTCTGGCATTTGAGTAGTTCTTTAACACTTTTTTCTAGTATTAAGTGCGTTGTATAGTATTGCGATCGCTAAGCGTTGGTACAATGCTTCTGGTATTTGTAAAGTAACAGTTTCAGACATGTTTTTTGCAAATATTTGAGATCGTCCAAAAATATCAATAGGGTTATTATAATATATTCAAGAAAATAAGAATTTGAGGAGTAAATAATTTGCCAGCTAGAGACTCCATCCATGATGCTGTAAAAGAAGCAGTTATTAAAGATGGATGGGAAGTTACTGACGATCCCTATGTTATTTCCTATGGCGATCGCTTTTTATTTGTGGATCTTGCGGCAAGTGGCTTTATTGGAGTTCGGCAAGGAAATAAATAAATTGCGATTGAAATTAAGCAGTTTCGAGGTCAGTCTCAAGTTGTTGATTTAGAGCAAGCGATCGGGCAATATTCTTTGTATCGCATCTTGCTTAACCAGATTGACCCAGAGCGTGATCTATATCTGGCAATTTCTGAGGCGACTTATGGCGATATATTTGATGAGCCAATTGGTAAACTAGCGATCGCTGAAATTCCGTTAAAACTTGTTATCGTAAATCTAAGCACTAAGGAGATAACTCAATGGATACCGTCAAATCCTATCAAGCAGTAATCAAGCAGGTAATTAGTGAGTATGCTAAGTTGCGTCCTTCTCATGGCAATATTCACTTAGAGCCGATATTTGATGATGTGAATAGTCGCTATGCGCTGATGCAGTTTGGTTGGGATCGGGAGAGACGGGTGCGGGGTAATTTGATTTATGTGAGTATTAAGGATGGGAAAGTACTAATTGAGTATGATGGAATTGAGGGGGGAATTACTCAAGATTTGATTCAAAGGGTGATTCCTGAGCAGGATATTGTACTTGCGTTTCTGCACAAATTTGAGACGATCAGTGTAAGGTGATGTAATACGGTAAGTTTTTTTCAACTTTCTGGTGGATGCCAACCAATTGTAAACCAACGTTTACGAGTAGCGACAATGACGGCATTATTCATCCGTAAAGCGATAACTGTTGCACGCCCGATCGCTGTTAAACCTTCAACTTGAGAGGCATCATTATTCCATTGAAAATGCTCCTTCCAATTTTGTTGTCGGGGATTAAACAACGCTACGAGTTCGCCTGTGAATGGATCGATCGCTTCTGTGGTGTCAGATTTATATTCGTTGCAAGTTCGACAGGCAAGGCATAGGTTTTCAAGGGTATTCAGTCCTCCTTTTGAAACTGGTTGAATATGATCGATTGTCATGGGCATACCGCAATTTGCTTCAGTCGTGAGGCAATAGCAGCAACGCTTACGGTCAATTGATTCTATTTGCGATCGCAGATTTTGAGAAATATAGCCTGACACAAAATCTACCCTGCTAGTCTGGGAATATTATGACCACGCCATTTTAGGATTGCGGCGGCTTGGGATTTGCGTAACATGAAGCGATCGCCATCTCTACGGAGGGTATCTAATTCCAATCTTTCAGAATCAGTAAGTGATGTATCTTGTTGTTTTGACAATAGGGATTCGTAGCGTTCCATTTCCAACTGTGTTTTTTGGCTACGGGCAATTTGCCATAGTGAATCGTCATCAAGTCGATCTAAGCTGGCAAGGTCGGTTTGAAATTCTTCGGGTACGTCTTTCCATGTTGGTGGGCTGCCAATTTGTAAGGCTTGTAAAATTATGTCTTCTAGCGATCGCTGTGTTGCTCCTGCCGCGATCGCTAAGCGTTGGTACAATGCTTCTGGTATTTGTAAAGTAACAGTTTCAGCCATATTCTTTTCTCGATGGGTTAATCATCTTTATTTTATAGTCTATAATCTTTGACAACTTTGATTTTGAAATTGAGTATTAAGGAGAATGATTGCTGCTTTGTATAGGAAAGTATTACAGACAATCACTACTTGTAAAACCAAGTTCTGCTAAAACATTTTTGCGTTTTGGAGGTTGAATGTTTATAGCCGAGTCTCGCAACCTTCTTTGTTCAAAGATCATAATCTCTTCTGGTAATTCCCCAAAGAATCTTGGGTGATGGTAGATAACAGGATCAGGATGGCGAAAAAGATCTACTCTCTTAAAAGCTAGAATGCCTGCAAATGTGGGACTTTTATCTTCTTTGCCAGACTCTAGGAATATTCCATCTGGTTTGACTATAGCCTCCTGAAGATTATTGCTAGTATGTTCAATTATAGTTTTGTAGCCAAACAAAGCACGATCAAAATCATCAAATTTTACCCCATAACCTGAGCCGTGTATTGCCAATAAGACAGGCAGAGATTCACTTCTTACCTGTTTACGTTTTTTCTTGGCAGCATATTTTATTCTATTCTCTGCACACCCAATAGAGTACATACGACTTGAATTTCTCTGTTCCTGTGGAAAAAAACCTAGATGTAATAGTCCCGATTCCAACTTTTTACTTTTATAATCCCATTCTTCTTGAGGCTTATCTGGTAATTCGTCACACATTTGTAAAAATGTTCGCTTAAATTCTTTTTTAGAGTCTGCATAGCCAATATTAGGTAGTTGAATCACGCAAATACTCCAACCAGTTGGCGTATTTGCATTTATAAATTCAATAAGTAGTTCGTCTCTTTTTCTCTCTTCGTCTCCTTCACTATCGAAACTGGGCGAAACAACTTCAATAATTAGTTGATGCCCACCAAAGCTAACAAGGAAATCTGGACACTTACCGTCTGAATTTTCTAACTCTATACAAAACTTTCCGCCTAAAACTTGAATAGTTCTAGCTAGTATAAATTCAAGAAAGGCACTATCCCATCTAGTTTGCAATGCTTTTATGAAATGCTCTTGATACTCTGATGGAATCTCCCCTAAGTTTCTCCTCAAAAACTGTCTGAATATCTGCGCTCGTTTAATAGTGGAACGTCCCAGCCAACTAACTACTGATTCCCCAACTTTACTATAAGAATTATCGGTTTTAGTTGTCTCTGACAGCCATTCCCATTTTCTGTATTCATCTAAGTTTTCCATATTTTTGCCCAAAATTAAAATCAATGTCAGTTCATTACGCTAATGTTTACTATTTGTAAATACTTATATGTTATGTGATCGCCTATCTACCTTACTCAATTTTTGATATTTGAGGTGATTATTTTTGTTTACAAGGCTCTATTAGCGATCGCGCTTAATGATGACAAAAGGCGATCGCCACTTCCTACCTTAATCAACTGTTGATGTTTGAAGTGATCGCCATCCCATTAACCAATCAAAGCCTCTAACTGCTTCAATAAAGCTTCTAACTTTTTTTGCTTTTTCGGATCTTTCCAAACAGGCGATGACTTTGCAGACTTAAAGGTAGACTCAAACTGAGAACGTAGATCCGTTGGCTCATTAGCTAGAGACTTTTGAGAGCTTTCCTTGATCCTACTCTTGATTTCATTTAAAGAAAGACCATCAGCGATCGCTTCATTTAGTAACTGCTTTTGAATCGCCGCGTCCTTAACACCAGCAATCAGCTTCGCCTTAGTATATTCAATCTTGCCCTCACGCAAAGCCTGAACTACAATTTCCGACAGCTTTAGCAAAGGCAACCGATTCGTTACAAACGACTGCCAACTCATCCGCCCTAATTGCTCAAAAATTTGTTCGATTTGCTGAATTAGAGTTGCATTGTTAAGCCCGTTATTATTGTCTTCATTACTGATAATAACGTTATTATCAGTTTTAGCTAGATCATCCTTGCCATTGATAATAACGTTATTATCAATCTCCCCATGATTATCAGAATCACTAAAATCATCCTTACTGCGGTTGTTTTGGTTGAATAATTGACGCAGTAGATTAGGGATCTCATTCAAGGGACGCGCAAGTTCAAGGGCTAGTAGATCGAGAATTCCTTCTGTTTCTTCGATGGGGTTGAGATCTTCTCTCTGTAGGTTCTCGACTAGCGCAATTTGCCAAGCCTCATTATTATCTAACTCCCGCACAACTACAGGAACAGCATTTAAACCTGATAACTGAGCCGCCCGATACCGACGTTCACCCGCAACCAGTTCATAACCACCCGCCGAACGAGGACGCACTAGTAGAGGTTGTAAAACTCCATGCTGTGCGATCGATGTAGCTAAGGTTTGCAATGCTTCTGCATCAAAATAGCGGCGAGGTTGCTTCGGGGGTAGATGAATATCAGTAATTTGAATTTCAACCTCAGACTTAGGGCGATCGCTAGGCTCAGGAGATTCATCAACTTCAGGTGCAAGCCAAGGAGCGCTAGGTGCAGTGATGCGTCCGCTAAAAGGCTTTGTTGTTTTACGGGTCATGCTAGTTTCTCAATATGATCGATAATTTTGTTCATAATCTTTACAGCAGGATGCTTAGCTTGTAAAGCTGCTAGAGGCAATCTCTCTTCACTAGCATCAACGAATGCTGTAGCACGGGGAATTGCCTCAAACACTTTACCCCATGCAGAGAGTTGCTCATTCATTGCTTCAAGGGTGCGAATATCTGCGGAATTGCGACCATCGTATCGTGTGGGTACAAATCCAATTACTTGCAATTGTTTATTAGGTTTGCTTTTTACATAGGTGAGTGTCTGCAATAACTCATCGGTTCCCTCAAACGCTTTGAGGTGAGTTTCTACAGGAACGAGAACATGGGTCGCGGCAACTAATGAAATATAACTTAGCAGACCTAAACTTGGCGGACAATCAAGCAGAATATAATCGTACTGCTCTTGCACCAATTCCAAAGCATCTTTTAGGCGAAAATCGCGTAGAGAAGCGCTGACTAATTGCATCTCCGTAGCGCTTAAAAAACGATTGGCAGGGACAAAATTCATCCCTAATAAATTTTTGTGAATTGGTAGTGCTTCTTCGTCAATAATCGCATTAGCAACTGTCTTGGTTAACTCAGAAGGTACTAGCCCAACAAACTTAGTGAGAGACGACTGTGGGTCCATATCCACCAACAAAACTCGGCGATCGCGTTTAGCTATTTGGTAGCCTAAGTTATGGGTAAGCGTAGTTTTACCCACGCCACCAGCTTGATTAAAAATAGCTATAGTTTTAGTCACAAATCCTTTTAACCTCAGCTTTGATTGGAAGTGTGTCAATAATTTAACATTAGCTTAGTGTTAAATTACAACTAAATGATGACTGTTTTCAGATATTTCTTGATCTTGTATCTGCAAAATTTATTGCCAATAGCGATAACCAAAAATACCTGCAACGACTGCGCTAAGCCCTAATCCTACCAACACAAAGGCGATCGGTTTAATCCGCTTTGGTGTTGGCTTTTCTGGTTGCTCTGACAAAAGTACTAAAAGTACTATTGGTTCTTTTTCTCCATTTACTGCTAATGGATGTGATGCGTTCGATAGATTGTTAATATGCTCTTCAAATTTATCTTTATCCGTAATCACATCTATACTCCATTGGTTCGTCTGATCGATAATTGGTGTAAGTCGCTAAATGGCTGTTTTACTAGGAGTACTCCGCATCGTGCGACACATTGAAATTCCCGTGAAAATTAATCTCCATCGGGAATCGATAATGTATCTATGAGAGGGGTTGTGGCGATTCCCGTTTTCCAAATAATTGTTGCCGCAGTAATCTCTTCTATTTGGTCACTTCGTTTTATCACAATAATATTCAGACGTATTTCAATTACTGCGGTTTCAATCATGACTTCTACAAATACTGAGCGTTTTTGTAATGCATCTTCAGCCGTCTGCCGTAAGCGATCGCGATCGCTTTTGAGAATCTCCTCGTTGAATAATCACCACATGAATGTCGGAAATCTCACCATGCGATGGCACTAGATTATTATTGATGTAATGAAGTCCAGAGGTTAACCGAACCTGTCGCTGCTGTAAATCAATCGATTGTACTTCATCACGAATAAAGGTAATCCCACTCTTATGCAAAAGAGTGGCATAGCGATGACAAATAAACTGCATATTCATCTCACCACTGAGAACTTCATACAAGAGTGGCTTAAAGATAAAACTCCATTCGTGATCGATGAGAATTGTGGGAGTTGTATAATGCTGATGGCTTAAATGTGCCAATTCAAGGATGAAATGCTGTAAATAAGCCTGTAAATCCGCCGCCCAAAATCAGAGTCAGTGAAGTCCCAGAAGTAAGTAATCTTCGAGGGATTTCTGATATTCCGTCGAATGTATTGGTCATATTTCTTCTCCTTGTGACAGAAACTTATGGATTAGGCGATCGCGATTGGCTACAATTCAAGTTCCTACTCTAATTTGAAATAGTCAGTATCTCGCCTGAATGTAGAGTCAGCATCCAAATCCCATCAAACAAGAGATTTATTCCAATTAAAGTGCCAATTAGCCAAACGGCGCTGAGCGGAGAGCTTGACCAGACGAAAATACCGAAAATAATGCCCATGAGTCCACTCACAAGCATCCATCCCCAGTTGGTAGAGATCCAGCGCATTTGAAAAGCGAGTGATACCTGAATCATTCCTTGCAAGAAAATGGTAATGCCTAATACGATCGTGAAAGCAAATGCTCCTTTGATCGGATTTACCATTACGAAAACTCCTGAAAAGAGATATAGAAGACCGAGAATCATTTTCCAAGCGATTTTACCCGCGCCTCTCGACTGAAAGGCATAAGCAATTTGGGCAATTCCAGCAAAGATAAATACCCAACCGAATAAGACGGTCGAGGCAATGGTAGCAAAGAAGGGAAATGCGATCGCAATAATACCTAACACGATCATCACAATAGCGATCGCGGTTATCCATCCAGAGCCAATAACTTGCTCATCAGTATTGTCGTATTCGGTAATGCTCATGTTGTTTCTCCATCGAATATGTTGATTGTCCACAGAATTTGCTCCTAGAGCGCCCCAAGCAACTTGTTCGGATTCTTCCATCTCGGCATAGTTGCTAACCTTCCCATGCAATATGACCTTATTCCCATTGGGCTTAATATGGATCTTGTTTGCATCTAACAGCACATTACGTTTGAAGGCATCTCTGATATCACTGGTAATGTCGGCTGCTTTCAATCTAGGTTTAACTGTGATTCATCACCAAGTTTTGAGTCAATGATCTCAATCTCAATATGTCGTCCAAGATGATCAGATGAAAACTGGTCAAAAAATTTGCTCCATTGTTCTTGAGGGATAGATTTGCTGAGAGCGATTGTATTCGCTATGGGATTTCTCGCAGTAAAAAATTAATAAATCAGATGGATCTACACCCTGAAACGAAGACAGAGAGACTTGTGTGTACAGGGTAGGCGGGATAAGGGGTGATGAGGGTTCCACATAACATCAGTTATAGATAAAAATTTAGGTGCTTCGACCTATAAACACATTGTAGACAATCCCAAGCACGGCTAAAACCAAGAGGATATGGATTAACCCACCTCCAATGTTAATTGAGAATCCTAATACCCAGAGAATAATAAGAACACCAATACCAGTCCAAATTAGATTCATAAAGATCTCCTTTTATGTTTAAGATTAAGTAATTTACAAATGGACAGAGATAGCTCTTAAGCTATCGCGTCAATCTTTTTTAGCTAGCTCAGTATTCAGATTGCTAATTCCATCTACATCATGGGTAGCTAGACCGATTACTACGCGATTGTATACATTGAACAGTTCGGGATGACGATCCAACTAATTAGCCATCAGCTAATTAGTCATCAGCCTTTTTGACTTCATCTTTGACATCTTCAGCAGCATTACGCACTTTTGCTTCAGCTTGTTTGGCATTGCCCTGCATCTGATCTTTCGTGTTCCCAGTCATATCGCCGACTGTTTCTTGAACCTTGCCTTCGACGTTTTTAGTAGCTGCTTTAGCTCTATTTTCTAAACTCATGCTGTACTCCTTAATTTGAGAATGATTTGAGAATATATACTAGAGATGAATTAACAACTCTGGCTTATGGAAATACTTTGACAGGCGATCGCTTGATTTCCTGATTGAATTGATTGAATTGACTGAATAAGATACTAACCTTCACCTAAAGACATTAAGATTGGCGGCGCTTCGCTCCGCCAATCTTGACTCCTACTCTAACTTCACCACCATTTTGCCGATATTTTTGCCTGCAAAGAGCCCGATGAATGCGCCCACAGCTTGCTCAATGCCTACCACTACGGTTTCTTTATTCTTCAGTTTGCCATCTCGGAAATAACTACCCACCTCCTTTTCAAACTCGCTCTGTAGATCAAGGAAGTCACTAACGATCAGCCCTTTCATGGTCAATCGCTTAGTGATCATGTTAAAAAGGTTAGAAGGTCCAGCCTGTGGACTTTCTTCGTTGTAGCCAGAGATGCCGCCACAAGCGATGATCCTGCCATAGGTACGTAATACAGAGAGGGCAGCTTCTAGAGTTTCTCCACCGACATTATCGAAATAGACATCAATGCCATCGGGAACAGCTTGGTGTAATTGTTCGAGGATTGGAGAAGTTTTATAATTCAATGCGAGATCGTAGCCACATTCTTCCTGTAGAAATTTGACCTTTTCCGCAGAGCCTGCGGCTCCAATCACCCGACATCCACGCAATTTGGCGATTTGTCCAGCAACACTGCCCACTGCACCTGCTGCACCTGAAATAAAAATCACGTCGCCAGCTTTGACTTCTACTAAATTCAATCCAGCCCAAGCGGTCATACCCGTCATACCCAATGCGCCAAGATAAACTGAAAGGGGTTGAATGTTTGGACTGACCATATGCAACGCTTTCGGTGCAGCGATAAAGTATTCTCGCCAGCCTAAGCTGGAAACAACGACATCTCCCTGCTTAAATTCCTTGGCGCAAGACTCGATCACCTCGCCGACTGCGCCGCCGTCGAGGAGTTTGCCTAACGCGAATGGCGGAACATAGGATTTACGATCGCTCATGCGACCACGCATATAGGGATCGACGGACATATAGAGATTGCGAACCAGCACTTGTCCATCTTGAAGTGGTTCTAGTTTGGTCTGCGCGATCGCAAAGTTAGCTGCGGTTGGCATCCCGTTGGGACGAGAAACTAATTGAATTTCGCGGCTCATGATATCTGTCATAATTTTTTTCCTAATGATTTATTTAAGTAAGATTTACAGCGCTTTACGCTCAAACCAGAACCAAGAATAAATTTGAAAGCGTTGCGAAGCAACGCTTTCAAATTTATTCTTATGGTTCTTTTGATCGGAAGTGGCTGTAATGTTCATCAGCCGATGCGGGATCTAGTTCCCATCGATCGCGATCGCGCTTTAGGAGCATTTCTTCAGTAGCAAGGGGGGTGTCATCATCTATTTCAATCCCTACTGCTTTCGCCATTTCTTCCATATCATTGCGATCGGGAACTGCGGTGCTACCGCCAACGGATTCATCACCATTTACTTCGGCTCGATAGGCATCATTCTCAGCGTCATCGGTTGAGTCTGCACCTGTTAATGGATGCGATTGTGGGTTTGTCATACAATTTCTCCTTTAGAAACCATTTAAGAAATACTTTTCTACGGTCAAAGACTCTAAGAGATCCCCCTCAATCTCCCTTACGAAAGGGGGAAGAAGAGAGTCTAATTGATTCTCCCCCCTTTCGTAAGGGGGGCTGGGGGGGATCTAGACAATTCTTAAATGGGTTCTTACACAGTCTGTTTTAAGGAAGCCATATCAATCACGAAACGATATTTCACGTCGCTCTTTAAGAGGCGATCGTAGGCTTCATTGATGTTTTGGATGGGGATAAGTTCAATATCGGCAGTAACGTTGTGCTTACCGCAGAAATCCAACATCTCTTGGGTTTCTTTAATGCCGCCAATCAGAGAGCCGCTCATACTGCGCCGACCGAAAATTAGGCTACCCACCGAAAGCAAAAGCGGCTCAGATGGAATTCCGACTTGAGTGAGGTTTCCGTCACGTCGCAACATCAGGAGGTAAGCGTTGATATCATGCTTTGCAGACACAGTATCAAGAATGAAGTGGAAACTATTTAGGTGTTTCTGCATCTCGTCTTCATTTTTAGAATTGACGACTTCATCCGCTCCGAGCCGCAGCGCATCTTCAACTTTGCTCGGTGAGGTAGTGAAAACCACGACATACGCCCCGAGAGCTTTTGCTAACTTCACTCCTACATGTCCTAGCCCACCGAGTCCCACAACGCCTACTTTCTGACCCTTGGCTACATTGTGATAACGTAAGGGCGAATAAGTGGTAATCCCCGCGCACAGTAATGGAGCAGTTGCCGCCAGATCCAAATTCTTGGGGATTTTCAGGACAAATTCTTTGTCCACCACAATGCTTTCGGAGTATCCACCATAGGTGATTCCGCCAGTATATTTGTCGGGAGAGTTATAAGTAAAAATTGCACCTTTCTCGCAGAACTGCTCCAAGTTTTCCTTACAGTTGGCACAGGCAAGGCAGGAATCGACCATACAACCCACCCCAACTTTGTCGCCTTCCTTAAACCTATTGACATCTTTGCCAACTTTTACGACCCGACCGACGATTTCATGACCAGGGACGCAAGGGTAGGTTGCCCTGCTCCATTCGCTGCGGACGGTGTGCAAATCGGAGTGACACACACCGCAATAGAGAATTTCGATCTGCACATCATGCTTGCCAACTTTTCGACGTTCAAAGCTAAAGGGCGCAAGGGGAGTTGTGGCATTTTGGGCAGCGTAGGCATTTGTTTTCATCGTTTTATCTCTTAATGATTTGACCCAGAGAATCCACCATCGCGAATCATAAAAGCGGCGGCAGCTAAAGAGCCAATTCCACCACCCAACATATAGCAATCCTAAATGGGTTGTGAGAGTGCGCCCCTTTGGGGCGTACTCTCAAACCATTTAGGATTGCTATATGCTTTAGACTCATTATTCATGCCAATCGTGGGCATATTATTTTCGTGACGTTTTAATCTGTCTACATTCATTAGCTTCTAGTCGTGTCGGTTGAGATCGCGTATAGGGAATGTATAAACTGAAGTGATTGCATGAAATAAATTCAATTCTTTACGCACAATAAAAAACAAAATTCTCTACACCAACTAATTGGGCGACATGAAAAGCCGAAGTAATCGCACCTTCATGTAATCCGTCTCCAAGGTAAGATCCTGCGTGATAGGTATTATTCTCGCCATTAGTAGCGATCACTTCATCGCGATACTTAAAAGATTCGGTGGTATATAACGGCGTGTGATGCTTTTGGATGTGAATAAGGCGATCGCCAGCAATTATCTCTTCCAGTTGGTAGGATAGAAAATATTTTTGTGATGAGGCAATATCACAAAGCTGATTTAGGCAACTGTTATAGCCCCAACCCGTATCAGTTTGAAAAAAGTCAAATTCTGAAGGCTGTTTGATACCATAGCGATCGTACATAGAACTATCTTTATGGACAATGCTACTCACATGATTGGCTCTCCATGCAGAAAAACGTTTCACTTCCGATTCTGTCGGATCGGCTAAGAGTGACAGCACTTGGTCAGGTGGTGTCGCAAATACGACTTTATCGAATTCCTGAACTTTGCCCTGCGATCGCACTATTTTGACAGAATTTGGGCTTCTGAAAATATGGTCAATTTCTTCATTAAGAACGACTTCTCCTTTAAATCTTGCTAAGATTTTTTCAATGTAGGAATACACGCCACCTTTGATCCTGAACCATTTGACGGCAACATCGTCTCGCAAAACTGGCATCGCTAATTCTGCGGGAAAGTCATCAATCATTTCCATCGGCATTGAGTAGCTATACATGACTAGTAACTTGAGCCAAGTATTGCGATCGCATGAGAGTTTCAGATATTGCGACAAGGGATGATTGTCAAACTCATTCAAGTCAGCAAATTTGATTTTGAGCCATAATCCTAGGGAACGAGCATAGAGGCGATCAAGGCGCAAATGTTCGATCAGGCGACGGATACCCGTAAAGTTCTTACGGATTGCGACTCCCGATAGATAGTGACTGCCATTTTTAAAAAACATGGCTGAGCCAATATCAACTGGTTCAAGTTCTACATCTAGTTCTTCCATCAGTTGCATAAAGTTATGAAACACCGATGGAAATTCGATTACTCCACATTCGAGAACTTCCTGACAATCGGATTGATTCGGCTGCACATTTTTATTCAATGTCTGAATATGTCCGCCTAAACTAGGCTGTCGTTCAAATACAGTGACTTGATGTCCCTGTTTATCGAGGAGGTAGGCTGTGACCATACCACTAGCGCCGCCGCCAATTATTGCGATTTTCATAGTAGAATTCTCAATTTATAAAATAGATGTTGAAGAGATTCCCCTCAATCCCCCTTGTAAAGGGGGAAGAAGATAATGAATGAATGAATTCTCCCCCCTTTACAAGCTACCGTGTACACACAAGTTATCAGCTATAGCATGAGTTACGAAAGATCCCCCTCAATCCCCCTTGTAAAGGGGGAAGAAGAAAATTCTCCCCCCTTTACAAGGGGGGCTGGGGGGGATCTCCTAAAATCAAATCACCAGAAAGTCTTTGATATAACAATGCTCCTGTCCAAATCGTGGGCGCAAACCCCGGATATCCAGATGAAGCATTACAAAAATAGAAATGATGGAGGGAAGTTTCGTGATTTAATCTGCCCAGTCCCATATTACGAGGTGTTAAGCTAGAGCCATAGGAATTACCGTTAGGACACCAACAAAAACGCTCGTTTGTGGTCGGGCTACCCGTAATATGGAAGACCATGTGCTTCCTAAAGTTTGGTACATATTTTTCCTCCACAACATCTAAAATAGAATCAAAAATCTCCTGTTTTTTGTGGTTATAAGCCTTGCGATCGCTTTCCTGTAATTGCTTAAAATAGGCATAATTGGCGACGGTCAAAAATTCCACAATTTGGCAATCCTCTGGGCAGTCTGGGCTTGCATCGGTAAGTAATGTGGGCGTAGTAATGGCAAAACTGGGATTAGAAAAATCATGGCGATCGTACATCTGGGCGAAGGCTTCATTGAGATTTTGATGCCCCGTATGGAAGAGATTCCACTTTCCAAATCCATATTCTCTCAGGTCGATATCTTTGACCACACAATAAGCCATATAGTTAGAAGCCGAATATTCATAATCGAGTTTTCGGCGCACAGTTTTCGAGAATTGGGATTCACCGATCATCTTGGCGGCTTTTTTGGGATCGATATTGCAAATCACCGTATCGCCCGTAAATTCTTCGGTTTGGTGGTTAAGGAGATTCATCGCCTTAACTCCTGTAACTGTTCTATTAATAACGCTAAAATTGATAACTTCATGATTAAGCAATACCTGCCCACCGTGAGATTCGATGACTTTGACCAATGAATTAATCACATGTTCAAAATGCTGTGTTGGATAGAAAGCCCCCGATTGATAGCCTCGGAACAATACCACCCAAGCATAGAAAGACAGCTGATTGGGCGGCAGCAAAAAATCCAGCCATTGCAGAGCGAGTAAAGTTTGAGCAGCTTGAGGTAACTGAAACTTATCAAATACATCTTGAAGTGTACTATTCAGATACTGAACCGTAGAAAACACCTCAAGCGGATGTTTGATTAGTTCCATCGGATTAATTGGCGGCGATAATTTCTTTAAGCCCTCGCCAGTTTTCTCGACTTCATTAATGAACTCAAGGAGGCGATCGCTAGATTCGGGGAAGAGGCTAGATAGTCGCTGGATTAGCTCTTCTGGATCTGAGGGAATATCGATCGCATAGTCAGGGCTTCGCATATGATCAAAGCCTTGCGGGTCATAACGTTCAAAGGTTACTTTATGTTCTAAACCGAGTTTTTTAAGTACGCGATTGACGGTTTGCCCTTCGCCGCAATCCCAAACATAGTGAAATTGAGCGTTAAACTTATATTTTTTTGCCATCGTAAACGTATGCCCAAAGCCACCAGCATGTTCGTGAGCTTCCAGAATTTGGACAGTTTTGCCAGAGTTTGCCATCAGCGCACCAAAGGTCAATGCTGATAAACCACTGCCAACGATCAAATAATCTGTTTTCATCCTAAGCACCCAACAAACTTATGCCATTACCTTGACAGGCACTTGTATTGTTTTCTGAATGACTTGGTTGAATATAATATATAACGCAATCGGAAATCGATAAATTAGGATAACTCAGATAATACCTGAGTTCGTATTTTGGATGGTAATGTGAAACTATGGTTTCTACAATTAATTCGCTTTCCTTATCTGCTTCAGAACATCCATCACTAGGTGCGGGATTAGAGGATTTGCCACAACCCGATCTAGAGGCGGAGGCAGAATGCTGTGACTGGTTAAGGTTTCATCGACTGTGGGGACATCTGCCCGATCGCACTTTGCAAGATATCGCCCGATCACTGCATTTATTTAAAGTGGAAGCAGGTTGATTATCTATCAAGCTAATCAACCTGCGATCGGACTGTATTTGATGAAATGGGGAGCCGTCGAAATTTACCGAACTTCATTAAGCAGTAACATTCTGAACTAGAACATCTCTTCAATACGCTCTTAGCCCAAGACCTCAATGCTTTTAGTACCCGCATTGCCAAGGAACAACAACGTATTCAAGGGTTGCAGTCCTATATTCAGAATGTTCCCAAAGATAAAACAATTATTGGTAACAGTAAGGCAACTCAAAAGTTAAGCGAACAAATCGATTATGCTGCCGCCACCCTGAAGCCCATCATTTTCCAAGGACAAGCAGGAACTGGCAAAACTTTTCTGGCATGGTTAATTTACGATCGCTCTGGTTTAGCGGCTCAACCCTTTGTTGAGCTAGATTGTGCCAAGTTGCCGCGATCGCTTGATGGCAGATTAGATACAGATTTATTGTTTGGGCGCGTTGGTACAAGAGAAGGAATTCTGGAATTATTGGAACGGGGCTAACATTTGTCATTGTTTTTTGTTTATAGGGTACTACATTTTAGTTTTATTTTACTTTCTACATTTCTGCCCTAAATCAAGTTGGGAATGTATAAGCATCTGCATACCAATTGGTTGATTAACAAGATTAGCAATTACCCCACATTTGACCTTAAATAAACAAAAGATATTGCTGGGATTATTATTGAGAGCCTCAAAATTTCCCTGACCTTTAGCAATGATCAAGTCAACCTCAGCAAAGAGGCGGCGAAATTCTTTACTGCAATCATTTAAGAGAGTGCTAGGAGCATCGGAACCATTATTAATTACTTCCACAATTTGATCAATCCCCACTGTATGCGCGTCAATCAGAGTTGCATCATTGAGAACAGGCGCACCGCGCACCACCAACGTCACTCGTTCTGGCGGAACTTGATTGATTATTTGTTCCACTAGAAGTCGGTCAAAAGCTATTTCTCCAGCATTATCCGCTAGATATAAAACTGATTTCGCATTGGCGATCGCCTGTTGAAACCGATCTTCTTCTCCAAAAAATGGTTCCGTTAGAGCTTTACTTAAAGACTCTTGTACATCTGCTTCTGTGAGATTGCCATTACTGCCCATATCAATCACATTGCCTGCGATCGCCAGACGGGCTGCCATCAATAGCGGATTTTTAGCAGCCTTGACCTCAGCCCTGAATTTAGGAATCAATTCCATCGCCATCCGATTTTGCCAGTCTTTTGCCTCATGATAGGGATCAGTCACTCCTGTTAGTTCGCGTAACCGTCGATGGATCAGTTGGGCAATTTCAGGAGGCGATTGGTTTAAATCCATTTCTCCTGTCCAATGCAGAACATCACGGATAATTTGCTCATGGACAGAAGGATCGGGCGAAACTAACCTAGAGGCCTCTAAGGATTGACGCAAAAGGCAGGGAATACAGTCTAAGGATGTCTTCATAGAGTGGTTAGCAATCTAAAATGGATTCATGAAAGGTATAGCAGTTTTAGTGCCAATTTTCACGAATTTGAGATTCTACATCTTCCGTTGATTCACGAGCGCAATCTTCAATTTCACAATTTTGACTATTGGGTTTGTAGTTAGGATTCTCAATACTATTATTGAGTCCTTCTAGGGTTTTAGCCTTAAATTGCATGGCTTTGCCATCAGCTTGTTTTTTTGAATCGCCAGTTATATTGCCGATTTTTTCTTTAATCTTGCCATTGACCTCGTTAATTTTATCTTCTTGCTTCATGGTTGCAATTGGACTTTGGAACTGGTTAATGGAATCTGTGGATGAAATTGCTGCCCAACTAGATGCCGTGCCAAAACCAAGGGAGATAAAAGTTACGAGTATTACTGACAAGCTAATATTGAGAAAAAAGCGACGTAACTGTTGAAGTGAAACCATCTTGCTTGTCTCCTAAAGAATAAATGTAAAAGGCCATATTTGAGCTAATTCAATAAATTACAACGCTTTACACTAAGGTAAAACAAATATTTTTGTTGAATTTAAGAATCTATAGAATAGAGTCTTAACAAAATCTGACCTCTGAAACCCATAGTGACAGGCGATCGCTTGATTTACTGGTTGAATAGGTTGAGTATAATATTAAACTTCATCAAGTCATATATAGCTATATAGTTACTCTAATAAATTACTAGTCAAAACATCACTAGAGAGAGAATCATCATGGCTCAACTCATATGGGAACTCTCTGCGATCGATCATCATGATGCTAGATCATCTCAGTCCATCGGAAGTGACAGCGCTAGAATTAGCGACAGGTGTACCGATCGCCTATGAACTTGATGTTACTGGAGAGGTGATCAGCAAAACAATCCTGAATGACTAGCGATCGCTATTACTATGAGTCGTGATTTTTAGGCGATCGCAACTCTCACTTTTAGTCTTAGCTAGTGCAGGTAAATTCAGTTAGAAAAAACAGTTAAAGCGACAGCAGAAACGTTATAGCAATTTTTATAAATTTAGAAATTTTTATATTTTTTGATGTCACGATAAAAGTTTTCATGAACTCCGAGGGAGATTAAAGTTCTCGTTTTTGCATCCCATTGATACGCAAGGAGATTTTCTCGATCAACCATTCTAAATTTATAAACCCAGACATCGGCTAAATCACCCTTTTTTTGTTCCCTAATTTCGGGGTTTTTGATAATTTCTCTTACCGCATTATCAAGATCTTTGATTTGATTTTTCTTTAACTTTTTCTTGATTTTTGAAAATAAGGGCGTTTGAAAAACTTGAATCTCACCCATCGGATTTATTCACTAAACTCATAGGGTGTTAATTCTGAATTCTTAGCTTGCTCACGACTAATCAATATTGCTTGAACAAAGCTAAACGAAAGCTCTGGATTGTCTTCAAGGATTTTGCCCATTGCTGCCCAATATTCAATTTGACCCGCAACTGAGCGATGCATCGCTTTAGATCGACTTTTTGCTTCTTGGGCTAAATGCTCAGAAATTCTGATTGCGATAGACATGGTAAAACCTCAATCAAGTTGGTTGCAATATACATCAAATTGTTGCATATTGCAACAGAGTCTCTTCTGCGTTACACCGTCCAATCTTCGGTTATTAAACTCGGAACTTTACTGAAGTCCCCAGTATTTCGGGTAAGTAATACCAAGTTGTTAGAAATGGCGATCGCTGCAATTCTCAAGTCCATTGTAGATACGCGAACTTTTTGACTTCTCATCTCATCAAATATGGCGATCGCTTTAGCATCAAATGGTAAAACTGGAGCCTTTGCAAAACTGTTGAGAGTTTCTAACAACAGCGTATATCCACGAGCTATATCTGTATTTGTTTGGGCGCGATTGATGAAGCTGTGAGCGCCAATTACTTGCTCATGAAAACTAATAACTGATAAGGCAAAGTCGGAGAGCGAATGTTGTGACATCCGCAAAGTTAATCGAATAAACTCTGAACTGGAACGGCGCTGTAGAAAGCTGATGTGGTCGGTATCGAGCAAATATTTCACGATTATTTGTCAGCGTCATCAATAGGTTTGTCAGACTGCCGAAATGCACGTCCATATTCTAGGGCTTCAAGAAAAGCTGAGTCGTCAGAGATTGAACCTATGAGGTTTTCGAGCCAGTTGTCGGAGCTAGGCTGACTTTCAAATTTATGTTGAAGATCGAAAACTACTTGTTCAAGGGTTATCAAGCGTTGCTCAAGTGTTGCTGTGTCTAGCATGGCTGCTCCTAGATTGAAAGTTGTTACTCAGTAGTCTAGCTAAAAAATTGTAACTGTGTTTAAGTCAGTGTCAATACGAACAAAAATAAGGTGCGTTGCACTTTATTAACACACGCGACAAGATCGGCGATCGCTATTACTGTGAGTCGTGATTATTAGGCGATCAAAAGAGACAAAACTAGCTACTGGTTTATTTGCTTTTGCGAGATAGATTTATCAAGTTCGGCTCGGACTGTATCAGAAAATAAGGCGGATTCCCAACCCTTCGCTGATTTAATTTGTTGAATATCTATAATGGCTCCGATCAGATCGACATCACTGAGATCGGCATAACTAAGATCGGCTCCGCTGAGATTGGCTTTGCTAAATTTGGCTCCGTTAAGAAAGGCTCTGCTAAGATTGGCTCCGCTGAGATTGGCTTTGCTGAAGTTGGCTCCTTTAAGAAAAGCTCCGCTAAGATAGGCATCGCTGAGATTGGCATCGCTGAGATTGGCTCTCATAAGATCGCATCCAATGAGTTCGGCTCCAATGAGTTGGGTTCCGATGAGTTGAGCATCGCTGAGGTTGGCTACGTCTAGTTGGGCTTTGTTGAGATTGGCATCGCTGAGGTCAGTTTTGCTGAGGTTAGCTAAGCTAAGCTTAGCTTTCTTGAAGTTAGTCATACTGAGGTTGGCTCCTCTGAGGTTAGCTCCAAAGAGTTGAGCTTTGCTGAAGTTGGCTCCGCTGAAGTTAACTCCGCTAAGTTGGGCATTGCTGAGGTTGGCTTCTTTCCAATTAGAAGATGAGAGGTCTAATTTTAGATGAATTAAAAGCCCAGAATCACCTAAAAAAGATAGAACACTGGATTTACGGGGCATATCTTGCTCAAAAGCTCTAAATAGCGACAACGTTTTAGCTTTCACAACATTCAATGCAGCATCAGCATCTATCTCTGCTTGTTTTGTGTCGCCTACTTCTAGTTCACTTACGTTATCAATATCATCAGTTGACGTATTGAGTTGATAGAGTAAAACTGCACCTAATTTTTTGTCAACCAACAATACTGATAATTGATCGTAGTAAGATTGTAGCGCTTGTTCCCTTTGTTGTTCAGCATCTCGCTTTGCTTGTTCCTGTTGCCTAGCTAGCTCGCGTTTTTTATCAGCATCCTCTTTATCTCGTTTAGCTTTCTCCTGCGAGGATTGAAACCAAAAACCTAGACCCGCTAACGTAGCAGGAGCCAATAACAAACTCATCAAATCCCACAAAGTCTTTGCTGGTTGTAGACGATTTGTGGTTTTTGTTGTCTTTATCGTTTGCTTATTACTTGGGGTTTCTTTAGCTGTTTCTGTTACCGTCAAAACATCTTGATCGTAGCTTTCGCCAAAACCAGTCCAGTCATACGCAGTCATTGGTAGCTGAAAAGGGTTGCTTTCAACCTTAAAAAAAAGAAATCGTCCACCAATACCAACAATAGCAATGATAATAACAATCCAGACGAATTTACCTAACCAAAGTCTTTGCTTAGACGGAGGCTCTTTGGGTGTAGATGTCTTCAAATTAAAGTTTTCTAGAAATGGAAAAAGTCGAGATAATTTAGACATTAAGTTACCACACTCACAAGTCTCTTAGTTTAATAATTCTCGCGTAACCAAAAACAAATGAGTTATTAAACTTTATTTTGTAAATATATAAAAGGAAAACCCAGAAAAACTTTACTTTTGATGGGTTTATGCCATTAAATGAGGTATTTCAAGGAACTAATATTCCTGTGAGTCGTGATTTTTAGGCGATCGCCTATACACTCGCAAAGTCTTCCAACACTCTCAAAAAGCTTGCTTAACTGCTTGGAACGTTTTAAAACCACCACTCAAGTTATAAGCCTTAAATCCATTTAAACTCAGAATCCTCGTGGCGTAATAACCTCGCTGTCCGACCTGACAATAAACCCAAATCTCCTGCTCTGGATTTAGCTCATTTAAGCGATCGCGTAACTGCGGTAACGGTATATTTACCGCTCCTTGCACATTCCCTGCCTCAAACTCATCAACATTGCGAACATCAAGCAGCAATCTACCATCAAGATTTGAGAGTTGCTCCCAATGTACCAAAGTCGCATCACCTCTAAGAACATTCGCCGCGATCATTCCTGCCATATTTACAGGATCTTTCGCCGAGCCAAATTGGGGTGCATAGCATAACTCCGCTTCTTCGAGATCGAATACGGTCGCGCCCATCTGCATAGCGATCGCGATCGCATCAATGCGTTTTTCCACACCCTCTTCTCCCACCGCCTGCGCTCCCAAAATTCGCCCATCCTCCTTTGAGAATAGAAGTTTTAAATCAATCGGTTTCGCGTCGGGATAATATCCAGCATGGTGAATTGGATGGAGATAGACCTTCTCGTATTCCCAGTCTAATCGTTTCAGAGTCTTCTCATTGACTCCTGTAGATGCGATCGTCAAGCCGAATGCACCACAAACTGAAGTTCCCTGTACGCCGCGAAAGGTACTAGGACAAGCTTCGCAAATCACATCCGCCGCAATTCGTCCTTGACGATTCGCAGGACCCGCTAAGGGAATTAATGTCCACTCACCCGTAACAAAGTCTTTAACTTCGACTGCATCTCCCACCGCCCAAATTTTCGGATCGCTAGTCTGCATACACTCATTGACACGAATACCGCCGCGATCGCCAATTTCTAACCCTGCGGCTTTTGCCAATGCTGTCTCTGGACGTACACCGATGCCCAGAATAACGATTTCGGCGGTATGCGTTGCCCCCGATTTTGTGGTGACAGCGATGCCATGATCATTGCGTTCAAATTTGCTAACGCTATCGCCTAACACCAAATTGACATGGTGCGATCGCATTGTTTCCTGTACCGAAACCACCATCTCAGGATCGAGGGGTGACATTACCTGTGATTGCGATTCAATCAGAGTTACCTCAATCCCGCGATTAACTAGATTCTCAGCCATTTCTAAGCCAATAAATCCGCCACCGACGACCACCGCTCGTTTTGCTTGATGCTCGTCAATCCATGCCCGAATCTGGCGACTATCGGGAATCGTTCGCACCACAAAGATTCCTGTTAAATCTATTCCTGCTAAAGGGGGAATGATCGGAGCTGCACCAGTGGCTAAGACCAGCGCATCATAGGATTCCTGATAGATAGCACCTGTTTGACGATTTTTAACAGTAATCTGCATCGCTTCGCGATTGATCGCCATTACTTCATTTTCTAAGCGCACATCAATCTTAAAGCGATCGCGAAATAGGGCAACATTGGCAACCAGCAACTTTTTCTCATCGGTAATCACATCACCAATGTAGTAGGGCAATCCACAGTTGGCAAAGGATACAAACGAACCTTGCTCAAAAACAATGATTTCGGCAGTCTCTGATAGCCGCCGCGATCGCGCTGCACAGGATGCTCCTCCCGCGTTACCACCGATAATTAGAATACGTTTTTGGTCTACGCTCATGGTTCAATTCCTTTGATTTTGCGGAAGCCTTGGAGACAGGCTTTACGGTGAACAAAAGTAAATATTCTTTTGCAATCTATTTGTTGCATTTAGATAATTATATCGTTATATAGCGAGATACTATACTTTTAGATATAAATTGAAATACTTCCATTATTTAAAGAGATAGTTGAGGTTATAAGCACTGGCAACTAATCTTTCAATTAAGTTTTATATCTTACTCAACCATTTCACTGATTAAATCAAGTGATCGCCTGTCATGGTTCAAAGTGTCATCTGAAAACGTGCTCAGACCTGCTGCTTAAGTTTACATTAGACATCCACCGATCTCCAAAATTGCCTTTCCATAATTTACCCACACAGAGAAATAATCCCATGACCATAATGAACCCAGAGAATACAGCTATTCATTGGAAAGAAGTAATTGAGTATGCTTCAACAGGAATTAAGAGTAAGATTTTATTAGAAGATGGAAACTGTCGATATACTTTGATGTCGCTATCTTTGGGAAAAGCGATCGCTGAACATACCAACCCTCGCAATGCCACAGTGAACGTCATCGAAGGGCAAGGAATATTTAACCTAGTAGGTAAGGAGATTGTTATGGAGTCTGGAGTATTTATTTTTATTCCTGCTAATACTCCCCATGCCATTCAATCGTCAACCGAACTTACATTTTTGCTAACTCTTTCAGAACAGAAAGAGAATACTAAGTAAATACCCGTGGCGATCGCCATTACCATGAGTCGTAATTTCTAGGCGATCGCTTTTACTGTGAGCCGTGATTTATGGGGTGATCGCATTAACGATATATTCTCTATAGGTTTACTGTAGGCGATCGCTTATGATAAATACATTATTGTAAGTATAGGTTTTGGAGTTTAAAATATGTCTCTCGCTGAATTACTTCCATTGGTGAACAATTTGAGCCAGCTAGATAAATTGTCACTCTTCAAAATTCTAGCCACACAAGTCCCAGATGCTGAGTTACAAGTTATCTTTTCTGCATCAGAGTATCCAGTTTCCTCGCCATATGACTCAATAGAAGCTGCAAATATTCTAATGCAGATGATTCGAGATGACCAACAGGTATCTACTCATGCGTAGTACGTTCGAGTTTCCCTTTTCTGACGATGAAGCATTACCCACGATTCCGATCACTTTGAGTTCTGTAAACTTTTCTGTCTCCGCAAATGCATTGTTAGATAGTGGCTCTACCGTTAATCTGTTACCTTATGACATTGGGCTACGATTGGGGGCGATTTGGGAGGAACAGACTGTGCGCTTACCATTAGCTGGAAATCTTGCAAAGGTTGAAGCAAGGGGTTTATTTGTAGATGTTCAAATTGGGAGTCTGGAACCAGTTCGCCTAGCATTTGCTTGGGCGCAAGCTGCTCATGTGCCACTAATCCTTGGGCAAACAAACTTTTTTCGAGAATTTGATGTCTGTTTTCAGCGATCGCGACAAATAATTGAAATTACTCGTTTCCACTAAACACATTGTTGAATTTAATGCTAAAAATCACGAAAAGCCGATCGCCATCACCATAATTCATAATATCTAGCCGATCGCCCCAACAATCTATCTTCACAAAAGCGATCGCTATTACCATAATTCGCAACATCTAGCCGATCGCCTCAACAATCTATCTACTAAAGGCGATCGCTACTACCATGAGTCATGATTTCTAGGCGATCGCCCCAACAATCTATCTCCTGAAGGCAATCGCTATTACCGTGAGTCGTGATTTCTAGGCGATCTTCCTACTTATCGCTTACGTGAAAATACAGTAGAACATGTCCAAGTTTTACAGGGACTTAAACAAATTGGGTGTTATATTGGCGATTTGAGGAGTTAGGTAAACATTACAGCGCAAAGTACTGTAAAGCTGGGAGCGAAAAGAACAATGCTGTAATGCTCTGTTAAATTTTTTTTACAAAGTGACAAAACACAAATTTTTGCGTTGTGCCAAAAGGCGTATTGTGATTTTCTTTTAATTGCTCTTTAAGAAAGAAATTCTCACCGAACTCAGCTTGCATATTTTCTGCGGAATAGCGCATCACAGGTAAGCCACTACATTGAGTTGGACCATCTTCTGAAAATGTAGAAATAATAATATGACCATTTGGCTTGACAGAATGTAATACATTTTTAATGTAAGCTTCACGATCTTCCAGATTTGTTAAAAAATGAAAGACTGCACGGTCATGCCACACTTCAAATTGATGCTTAGAAAATTTTACTTCCGTTACATCACCCTCATGCCATTGGACATTTACTGAATTTGAGCCAATTCTTTTTTTAGCGATTTCAAGAGCTGCGCCCGAAAGATCAAGAACAGATAGATGTGAATAGCAATTTAGGAGAAGGTCATCTACAAGGGTTGAAGCTCCACCACCCACATCAATAATTGGAGCGCTTTTCTCTAAATTTAAATTTTTTATAAATTTTAAAGAGGTTTCAGCATGTTCCTGAAACCAACTAACAGAATCCGAGGCTTTTGTAGAGTAAACCGTTTCCCAATGTTCTTTGCTATGCATAATTCTTCCTAATTGCGTCAGTCTAATGGCTTAATTGAAGATCAAGAGAACTCTTGGTCTCAACCAAAATACCATACCTTTGTCCGCCCCAATGATGGGTTATCCCCTCATCGTTTAATTATTATTTATCTTAGCGATCACGATCATAATGAATCATGATCTAATCTCCCTAAACCCTGAAATTATGATTGACTTTGAAAGAATTCTATCTTCTTGTTCCTTCAAAATATGAGCTAGTTACTCAAATGTCCGTCTTCCATATGAACGATGCGATCGTGCCGATGATACTATCGTTACTAGAATAATTAAGTCTTAGCGATCGCCCCACCAGCTTGTTTCCAACCTGAAAGACTCGGCGGAAAGCCCTTCACATTGTCATAATTGAGCAAATGTAAGGTCATCACACCCATCGAAGAGCGATAACCCGTAGAACAGTATAAAATCACAGGGCGATCGCTAGGAATTTTGCTTAAATTGCGCGATATTGTCCGCAGTGGAATGTTAATGGCATTCGGGATATGTCCCAATTGATATTCTGATGGTTCGCGGACATCCACTAATAGGGCTTGACGATCTGCCATCAAACTTTTCAACTCTTCGACATCAGCGATCGTGTAGTATCCCGATGGAATTGCCATGAGATATTTATCCAAAGATATTTCCAGTCGCGGATATCCTTCGATACTCGACAGCAGATTAGGTATATCGATTGGTTCTGAGGCGATCGCGTTGGGTTGAAGGCTCAACAAAAGACAGAATGATAAAATGATGCCGAGTAGTAGAGATGGAATTGACTTCATAGGATTTTTTCTAACAGTAGGAATAAATAAAAAGGAAAAGCGGCGCAATGCACCGCCTTTCCTTTCTCAAAAACTAAGGAGTAACAGAATCTTGAATTGCTTTTTTCATTTCATCGGGAATGAATACGGCATACATACCGCGCAAGTCGCCAACTTTGAAGTTATACGCCAAGTCTTGAGGATAGCCTTTCTGCACAAACTGCGGACGCTGATCCTTTGCGCCATGACAGACTAAACAACTTGCTTCCACATCGATACGGCGATAGTAGCGCGTTCCTGCCTGCTGATTAATGGTTTCCCGATCCCAAATTCCCACTAACTCATGGTCTTGCTCAAACTTTGCCAATGCCATCTTGTCATGGAGATTTTCAGGAGCATGGGCAGGATTGCGATACTTAGTTGCGATTTGCTTCACCTGCCAACCATTTTCTTTGCTGAGTTGCATGGCTTGCATTCCCACAGGACGACAGACTTCTTTCATCGTTTGTTGGGTTGGTTCTTCAGTGCTTCCTTCTAGACTCGAAGCCAAGCCTGTCCGCATTGCGTCTAGAGATTCAATTTCCTGAACAGCATGAACTAATTCTTCAGGATGGGGAATAATTGGAACAGCTATGGCGATCGCAGGACTCCATGCGAACGCAAACAAACTGATCCCAACTACTAGAAAGAGATTGAGAATGAACTGATATGATTTTTGCATGATCTACTCCTGAATCTCTTTATAAAAATCTACTTAAAAATCTACTCAAGCAATGGCAAAATCTGGCGAATTAGTCCAGTCATCACCGCAGGTTGCTCTAGCTGTGGGGTAAATCCCACATCATCCAAATAATAAAAACGCCGAATGACTTCAGGATTCATCGCTGCAAGCTGACGACCGACATTAGGGTTGGTGAACTGAGAACCCCTGCCCCAAATCATGGCGGTAGGAACCGTCAATTTTGTGATGTACTGAGACAAATCAAAGCACAAATCACCGCGAACAAATGAGAGTGCTGCGTATTCTGCATTCTCACGCTGAGCCGATTCCAGATAAGCTTCAACAATTTCAGGGTAAACTAGCGCGGCATTGGCAAACTGGCGCTGTTCCAAAAAGCTACGGATGCCAAAACTGTTTGCCACACCCGTACCGTAGAGCAGTTGATTGAGAAAAGGAGCATTCACTGCCTGAGCGAACTGAGCAAAACCACTACGGCGATAGTCTTGCCCAAACTCACCTAAACCAGAGGCTGTTGTAACAATTAATGACTTAAATAACTCTGGACGATCAATCGCTGCACGAATTGTGAACGCTGCTGTCAATGACGAGGCGATTACAGTTGTGGGAACGGAACAGGTCTGCTCCATAAATTCGATGATCGTGTCGATGTAATCTTCGGCTTTGTAGCTGCGATCGGGATGATCCGATCGCCCCCAACCAATCAAATCGGGAGCCAAGACTTGATAGTCTGCGGCAAAAGCTGGATATACTTTTGACCATTCGTAGGCGGAGGAACCACCGCCAAAACCGTGCAGAAAGACTAATGCTTCTGTAGGATTATGTTCATTCCATGGTTCTCCTTGAGCCGTGTAATAAACCATCTTGCCAAGTTTGGTTAAGACAGAACGTTTGTTAAAACCACGAGGTATAAACATTGATTTCTTATTGGTATTGCTTTGAATAGATTGCTTTAGAAACCGATTAACCAGCAACAGGTGCATTCATGGAAGCCAAAATCTTCTGGACAATTTGGATACCAGTCAGGGCTTGCCAACCAAATAGACCCATCACTACCATATTAATCGCCACATGAACGCTACGAACCCAGTTATGCTTCTGCATAAAGGGAACTAACGATGCTGAAACCGCGATCGCGCCTACCATTCCTAAACCAGCAAACAAATGGGCGTTAATGAAAATCTTGCCACTACTTATATATGTCGCTACAATTCCACCGATTGCTCCCAATACCATTATGGCTAGCACGATAGAACCAATTTGGTGATGACGAATTGCGAATTTACCTTTGATCATTTCTTTCTTAACATCGCCTTCTACTAGTCTGGTGCGACGAACTTGCACTCCCAGATACATCGCATAGATAGTAATACCTAGCAATACCCACATCATAATGGGATGGAAAAAGCTGAGATAGGGTTTAAGTACCGATAAGGTTTCTGAATTCATGACGAGTATCTCCAAGGCGATCGCATATAAAATGAGTGAATATCTTTTCTACTTCCTATCCATAAAACAAAGTTAGAAAATCAGTAAAAATCTATACTTAAGTCCAACGTGTGCAAAAGTAGATGGGAACAAAAATAAGCGTGACATCCTGACGTATAACATCCTGTATAAGTTACAGGAATTTGTACTGAAATCATATAGTTCTTTACGATGGAACGATTAACTACTCATGACTTATGGATTGCCGATATTCTCGAAGGGATTGAAGCTGACATCGCTCAAGTTTCCGCAGATGGAGCCTATGACCATCGTCATTGTTATGACGAGATTGCCCAACATGGCGCTAAAGCTTTGAAGATGTTGCCGATGTCAGCGATCGCCAAGTGCAGTTCCAAATTGCTCATAAACTTGGCATCTCAATTACTGAACTACAAGCCCAAATCGACAGTGGCGAAGCCTATGCGTTGCTATCGCGAGATTTTGAGTTGATTCGCGAACATACAATATCGGTAAGTCCGACATTAATTTTTAATGAAGGAAGACAGCGCTTAAATGGGAATGTCGGCTATCGGGTAATCGAGGCAAATATTCGTGAGTTATTGAATAATCCTGAAGATGAGCAGTCTTGGTGTTAAATGATCGCCTCTACTTGCAGGGATGAACCCTATAGCAATAGTTTGCAATAGCTTGTTTAGAGCTTGACACAATATATCACCATATAGTAATATATTAGGAAAGTTTTAAAAATTCGAGAATTTACTGCCATGCTATTTCGCCAGTTATTCGATCAAGAGACAGGAACCTATACTTATCTGATTGCCGATTCAGCTACAAAGGAAGCAGTCCTAGTCGATCCAGTTTTAGAACAGGTTGAGCGCGATCTTAAACTCTTGCGAGAGTTGGGCTTGACCCTCAAATTTTGTTTGGAAACCCATATTCATGCTGACCACATCACAGGTACGGGCAAATTACGCGAACTAACAGGCTGTGAAGGTATTGTCCCTGAAAATGCCCATGCGGCCTGTGCTAATCGCTTTGTAAAACACGAAGAAGTTTTGAATGTGGGCGAAAT
The DNA here is from genome assembly GCF_034931345.1 of Pseudanabaena sp. CCNP1317. Lineage (NCBI taxonomy): Bacteria > Bacillati > Cyanobacteriota > Cyanophyceae > Pseudanabaenales > Pseudanabaenaceae > Pseudanabaena > Pseudanabaena sp. CCNP1317. The sequence continues at coordinate 36,049 of NZ_JAYGIF010000156.1, forward strand.
TAAAATTCAGGCGATCGCCACATCTGGGCATACCGACAGCCACATGTCTTTCTTGATTGATGGCACACATTTATTAACAGGTGATGCCCTTCTAATTCGCGGTTGCGGACGCACCGACTTCCAAAGTGGCGATGCGGGTACTTTGTACGATCATGTCACCCAAAGGTTGTTTACGCTGCCCGATACTACCTTCGTTTACCCTGGACATGACTATCGCGGCAATTTGGTATCCACCATCGGCGAAGAGAAACAATGGAATCCTCGTTTTGTAGGACGCGATCGCGCTCAATTTATTGAATTTATGGGCAGTCTCAATTTGCCAAATCCCAAAAAGATCGCTGAGGCAGTACCCGCCAATGAGCGTTGTGGTAAGGTTGCGCTTGCGGTTTAATTAATAAGGTTTAGATCCCCCCCAGCCCCCCTTACAAAAGGGGGGAGAATAAATTAAATTATCTTCTTCCCCCTTTACAAGGGGGATTGAGGGGGATCTCTTAGAGTTTTTGACCTTAGAAACTAATTCTTAAATGCTTTCTTAGATCCCCCCCAGCCCCCCTTACAAAAGGGGGGAGAATAAATTAAATTATCTTCTTCCCCCTTCACAAGGGGGATTGAGGGGGATCTCTTAGAGTTTTTGACCTTAGAAACTAATTCTTAAATGCTTTCTTAGATCCCCCCCAGCCCCCCTTACAAAAGGGGGGAGAATAAATTAAATTATCTTCTTCCCC
>NZ_JAYGIF010000156.1:36873-39523 GCF_034931345.1 Pseudanabaena sp. CCNP1317
CTTCATAAGGGGGATTGTGTGGGATCTCTACCCGATTCTTTTACAATTATCTACAACTTCCTTAAATCTATGACAACCTCACAAAATCTCACCTCTGTATCTGAATCGCAAATCAAATTAATTGATGTCCAAGATCTTAAAGAATTAATCGATCGCCAAGCCGTAGAATTGGTGGATGTGCGCGAGGCGGATGAGTTCGCTAGCGAGAGAATTGATGGCGCAATGTTGGTTCCATTATCCAAGTTTGATATTCAGCAAATCTCCAATAGTCCAGATAAGCAAGTAGTTCTCTATTGTCGTTCTGGCAATCGTTCCCATCGTGCCGCCGAAAAATTGCTAGATGCAGGATATGCAGAAGTGACACACCTCAAGGGTGGGATCATGGCATGGCGATCGCAGGGTATGCCGATCAAGGCAAATAAGAATGCCCCCATCAGCATCATGCGCCAAGTCCAAATCACGGCAGGTTCCCTTGTTTTCTTAGGCACAATTTTAAGTGCGACGGTTTCTCCTTGGTTCATGCTCTTAACAGGATTTGTCGGTGCGGGTCTGATGTTCGCAGGAATCTCTAACACCTGTGCGATGGCAAGGTTATTGTCAATGCTGCCCTACAACAAGCAAAGATAGATGATTAATCAATTACAGCAATATATTCCTGCGCTCAATTGGCTCAAAAATTATCAGTCTAAACATCTATTTGGTGATATTACCGCAGGGATTATTGTCACCAGTCTCTTGATTCCGCAGGGTATGGCTTATGCCCTGCTTGCGGGACTGCCGCCTCAAATTGGACTCTATGCCAGTATTTTACCTGCGATTATCTATCCATTATTAGGGACAAGTAAGGTTTTGGCGGTGGGTCCCGTTGCTGTTGATTCTCTAATGGTGGCGGCGGCGATCGCCAAACTTTCCCCTCAAGGCAGTTCCGAATATCTAGCCCTAGCGATCGCCCTAGCCTTTTTAGTGGGAATCGTCGAAATTGGCATGGGCATTTTACGGATGGGATTTTTAGTAAATTTCTTAAGCCGTTCTGTAATTTCAGGATTTATCAGTGGCGCAGCAATCATCATTGGCTTTAGTCAGGTCAAACATTTACTGGGTTTAAAGATTCCTTCTACGGAATCATTTATCGAACTTCTCACTTTGATTTTGGGTAAAATCACCGAAGTGAATTGGGTTACGCTGAGTTTGGGACTAGTTAGCATTGCGATTCTACTTTATTGCAATCAGCCCCTAGTCAAATTATTGAAGCAACAAGGCTGGAACGAACAGAGGATTTTACCTATTTCCAAAAGTGCGCCTCTGCTAGTAGTGATTTTGGGAACTCTGCTAGTCTCGATTTTCCGATGGGATCAAGGGGCGGGAGTTAAAATTGTAGGTATGGTTCCATTGGGCTTGCCGCCCTTGACCATACCTAGCTTTGATTTGCAAACTTGGCGATCGCTTTTACCTGCGGCTTTGGCGATCGCTTTAGTTGGTTACATGGAGGGCTTCTCAGGAGCGCAAGCCCTCGCCAGCAAGCGGCGTGAAAAGATTGATCCGAATCAGGAATTGATTGCCTTTGGTGCAGCGAATCTAAGCGCCGCTTTTACGGGTGGATATCCTGTGACAGGTGGAGTCAGTCGCTCGGTGGTGAATTTCGCCGCAGGGGCAAATACGGGCTTAGCCTCAATGATTACGGGAATATTAGTCGCAATCACGGTGATGTTCTTTACATCTTGGTTCTATTTCCTGCCGCAGACCTGTCTCGCCGCGACTATCATTACCGCCGTTTATAAATTGATTGATTTTTCCACCCTGAAACGGATGTGGAACTATGACAAAGCCGATGCGATCGCTTGGCTAGTCACCTTTAGCGCTGTATTAGTTTTAGGTGTCGAAAAGGGAATTATTTTTGGCGCGATCGTCGCTTTATCTTTGCATCTATGGCATACCAGCCGCCCCCACATTGCGATCGTCGGGCGCTTAGGCGAATCTGAACATTTCCGCAATGTCCTCCGTTACGATGTCAAAACCAGTCCCCAAGTTTTAGCAATTCGCGTTGATGCCAGCCTCTACTTTGCTAATGCTAAGTATATGGAGAATTTTTTAAGCCGCGAAATTAGCGATCGCCTTGATGTGACTAGCATTGTACTAGTTTGCAGTGCCGTTAATCTTATTGATGCCAGCGCCTTAGAAGTTTTAGAAAGCCTGATTGCCGATTTAAAAACCATAGGCATTAACTTCTATTTCTCGGAAGTGAAGGGGCCAGTAATGGATAAATTGCTCAACATCGGTTTTGTAGATTATGTCGGACGCGATCACTTCTTTCTGTCCACCGATATCGCCATGCACGATTTAGCAGGCATTTAACCAGCTAAACCTTAAAACTTCCCTAATAAACCGATTATTTAGAGCCTTTGCAAACTATATTACCAACCAAGTATATTGTTAATCAAGGCAGTGCTTAGTTTCTGAACCACTTCAAGATAAATCATGGATATCCTATCAAATACCGTCGCACTGTCACGAATGCAATTTGCATTAACCGCCATTTTTCATATGCTCTGGCCAGTTCTGACTACAGGCATGGCAATCTATCTCGTCATTGTCGAAGGACTATGGCTGAAGACCCGTAATCCTGATTACTACCGCCACGCTCGCTTCTGGT
>NZ_JAYGIF010000157.1:0-39351 GCF_034931345.1 Pseudanabaena sp. CCNP1317
TGGGGCATGGATAAGATCTTTTGTTGAGGAACTTGAGTATCTCATCTCTTGTCCCTTTTATCCCTCTTGTCTCATTTTGAGACTCTATGCCTAGCAACCTTTCTCAGACTTTTCTGCACCACTAAGCAATCCCCCTTAGAAATGGGAATTGACGGTGGCTAGACAATTATTTAGATTGGAATGTATCTGCGATCGCCTTTTACACTCGCATTTTCAGCAATTGCCGATCAAATGAGCCACAAGCAAAGTTTTGAAAGCGTTGCTTTGCAGCGCTTTCAAAACTTTGCTTGGTTTGGGGTTGAGCACAAAGCGCTGCCTGAGAAGATTCTTGAAGGGTAGCGAATTTGTAGAGTTGCTGGTGATGTTTTATAACATCTAGCTAACAACCAATAGATGCGGCGCACATCGCTGTATCTATATAAACGCTTTACACTACAAGAAATTTTGTGAAAGTGTTGTTTTGTGATACTTTCACAAAATTTCTTAGCTTGGGGTTGAGAGCGTAGCGCTTTAAGTAGATGGGCATAATTAATTACAAACCCAAACCCGTAAAGTTGCGCCCCTGCGGGGCGCAACTTTACGGGTTTGGGTAATTTATTTTGGCACAGGTACTTAACAATCACGATTTGATGTTAATCCATTGGGGAGAACTGTCTTACAGAGCTTTGCTTTGGCTAATTGTGCTTCCGATATATTGGCGCTAGTTAGGTCAGCTTCAGTAAGGTCTGTTTTATCCAAGATAGCGTTGGCAAAGTTAGCTAGGAGCATTTTGGTATGCTTGAGGTTGGCAGAACTCAGATTTGCCCCACTGAGGTTAGCTCGACTAAGATTAGAGAAAGTGATACTCGCACCTACTAAATTTGCACTACTAAGATCGGAGGCGAGTAAATAGGTATAGTCTAAGTTATTAACTGGAAGATAAGCGCCAGTCAAATCACAAACTTGGCAGTTTTTAGTAGTTTGCAATTGGACAACTTGACTAGGATTCAAGGCCCATGCGGGCAAAGGAAACAGAAATAAAATGAGTAGCACGATCGCTAAAAAGATGCGGTATTTCATATCCAAAGATCTCTATATTTACATCTATTAACAAATTCAATTTTTGATATTGTGGCAAAGCTATGCCATCAAAAATGGCGTAACCCGAAGAACATTATCATCTAATCAATTGTCACAATCACAGGGGTATGATCGCTGGGCTGAGTAAGTTTGCGGGGTTCTATATCAATCACACAGGCTGTAGCTCTCTCATATAGAGACTCTGTTAAGAAGTGATAGTCAATCCGCCAGCCACGATTGCGTTGAAAACCTCCAGAACGATAATCCCACCAGCTATAGTAACCGCCATCAGTTTCAAATTTCCGAAATATATCTTTAAAGCCAAGGTTTAAAACTTCCGCAAGGGCTTCTCGCTCAATATCCGTGGACATCACCTTGTTTTCGCGTCCCTTGGGATCATAAATATCTAGATCGGCGATCGCCACATTAAAATCGCCACAAATCAGCACATTGGCATTTTTATCTAGCAATGCTTGCAAATATGCTTTTAATAGCTTCAGCCAACGCAATTTATATTCATATTTTTCACTTCCCACCTCTGAGCCATTGGGGACATACATATTCACGATCTGGACATCGCCATATTTAGCAGTGATGAGACGTTTCTGCTCATCCAAGCTGGGATCATCAATTTCGCCTAATACTCCTGCAAAGCCTGTTTGGATATCCTGTAAAGGCGATCGCGAGATCAGAGCTACACCGTTATAGGATTTTTGTCCATAAATGTAGGTTTGATAGCCTAAGTCTGTAAATGGTGTAAGGGGAAAGTCTGTATCGATCACCTTAGTTTCTTGTAAGCACAACACATCAACATCAGGATTTGCCTGCAACCAATCACAAACATGGGTGATTCTTGTACGAACTGAGTTGACATTCCAAGTGGCAATTTTCATGAAATTCCTATATCAAATTCCTATATATATCTGTCGTCACTTGTATTCGGATAAATCAAAACCCAAGAAACTAGTAGTCCGCCACTAGAACTTTGACTAGTTGGGGGTTATCGAAACGAGCTTTGCTCGTTTCGATAACCCCGCAAATTTCCTTTGGCAGTCTACTAGTGGCGGCGCGAAGCGCCGCCACTAGTCTTCTGGTTTTGTGTCCTCACAAGACTAGCGACAGCTATAGCAATCCTATTTTATTTGTGAGATTAAATGGTTTGAGAGAGTGCGCCCCTTAGTGGTGCACTCTCTCAAACCATTTAGAATTGCTATAACAGCATAAACATTATGGTTCATGTCACAATCTAAACAGTAATTTATATTTTCTAAATTTTGAGTTTGCCTAGCATGATTTCCCATAACAACATAGCCGAATTAATTCGCGCCGCTTTACCTAATGCCAAAGTTCAAGTTGAAGATCCTAATCATGATGGTCAACACTTTGCGGCGATCGTCGTTGCTGAGCAATTTGAAGGCTTATCGATGATTAAGCAACACAAACTTGTATATGGGGCAATCCAAGAGCATCTGGATACTGGTGCAATTCACGCATTGCAACTAAAAACCTATAGCTTATCCCAATGGGAAAGTATGCAGGTTCAGGTTAACTAATCGAAAGTTGCGGCGCTTTGCGCCGCAACTTTCGATTGGGTTTTACAGCGTTTTTGGTATATTGGAAACTGCAAGAATAAAACCCCCGAAAAATATCAGAATATAGTGGATATACTGCGATCGCTTCCTATCGGACTCTACCTCGAACAACCGATTACATGGTTACATCGACTCGATCCACGCATCAAACTGTTTGGACTACTCACTTTTTTACTAACGCCCATTCAAGCTAATGAGCTTTGGCGCGTAGCGATCGCCGTTTTATTGATCATCCTCACCTTAGCTTCACAAATTCCCATGCGAGTTTGGAAACAGCAAATGGGAGTTTTGCTATTACTTGCCTTTATGACCTTAGCGATCGCTACTATTTCCCCCGATGGTTTTAATATAACTGCTCAACCCCGTCGCCCTATCCCTGACATAAATATCACCGCTAGCCAAGCTCAAAATACGCCATCATTAACGATCAAACTTCCTCAACCAACATCCTATAGTTATGTAGTTTGGAAAGCAGGTAGCATTAAGATTACCCGCAAATCTCTAGATTTAGGAGTGAGGGTCTGCACATTAATTTTCACCTATCTCTACGCACCAACCCTATTTTTGCTAGTCACGGCTCCCGAAGAAATTACAGCCGCGATCGCCGCAATTTTTGCTCCATTAAAATTTTTTAAAGTTCCCGTTGTTGAAATTGTCCTGACGCTGACCCTTGCACTGCGTTTTGTCCCATTAGTTTTAGAAGAAGTTCAAAACCTTGGTCGAGCCATGCGAACTCGTTCGATTAATTGGAAAAGATTGGGTTTTAAGGGAACTACTCAAATTTGGCTAATCCTTGCAGAGCGACTGATAGATAATCTATTCATCCGCGCCGCACAGACAGCAAGCGCTATGCAAGTACGCGGTTTTACAACTCCTAATACTCACGTTGTCGTTTGGAATCCTCTCAAATTCTTTCTTCGCGACATAGTGCTACTAGTTCTCTTAGTCGCAATGTGGGGTGTCAGAATTTACTATGGCAATGACTTCTAAAACAGAAAGAATTGCTTTGCAATTCTTTCTGTTTTATTCTACGCGATAGCCAAGATCTGATAGTTGAAACCTTGATGAGCGCCATTTAGGTTGAACTTTAACAAACATTTCCAAATGCACAGAACCCATAATCATCTTCTGCATTTGCAATCTTGCCTGAGTCCCAATCTCCTTCAGCATTTGTCCCTTCTTGCCAATGAGAATTCCCTTCTGTGAATCTCGCTCCACATGAATTGTCGCCATTACCCTTGTGATTTTTGGCTGTTCATCCACTTGATCAATACTGATCGCCACAGAATGCGGAATCTCTTCGCGAGTAAGCAAGAGAATCTGTTCACGAATTAGCTCACCCATAATGAAGCGCTCAGGCTGATCGGTGACTAAATCAGGTGGATAATAATAGGGTCCAAGGGGCAAACGATCGCACATCATTGTCTGCAAGGCTTCTAATCCTTCCCCCGTGACCGATGAGAACTTAGCAACTTGCCAACCATGCTCCTCAGCAAAGCTCTCATAACCCGTAAAGGTATCCCCCGAATCGTCATTAAGAATATCGATTTTATTGATACCTAAAATCGTCGGAACCTTGCTCTGTAAGATTGTTTCGGCAACAAAGCGATCGCCTGTTCCCATGCGATCGCTACCATCAACCAGCAAAACTGTCATATCCACTGAAGAGATCGCACCGATCGCATTTTTGACAATGGTTTGACCAAGTAAATGGTGGGGTTTGTGAATTCCAGGGGTATCAACAAGGACAATTTGGGCTTCAGGCAATGTCAAAATCCCGCGTAGGCGGTTGCGTGTAGTTTGAGCAACAGGGGAAGTGATCGCAATCTTTTGACCGATGAGGGCGTTGAGCAGTGTAGACTTGCCGACATTTGGTCGTCCTACTAATGCTACAAAGCCCGATTTAAAACCTTCGCCCGATTCTGGAATCATGATTGCCTGCGATCGCTGTATTTTGAGATAGGAAATAATTATACCCTGCTACAAATGTAGACAGCAGCAAAGGATTTTTAGCCAGCATTTTCATTGTGAAACTGATTTTATTATTCCCATCGTCGAACGAAAAAGATGAGTGGCGGCGCTTCGCGCCGCCACTCATCTTTTTCGTTTGAGCGCAAAGCGCTGTATGTCCTAAGCAAAACTTACATTGCTATAGATCTATTAGGGGCAACACTTTCGTGAATTGGTGTGAAATGCGAGGCTGTACTCAGGCGGAGGCGATCTCCAGACACCATCCAAAATGTCATCGCCTCATAACTTTTGTGCTATCTCAGCCTTTTTGTAGTTTATAATACAAATATGAAAGTTAATTTATGGATAAAAAAATGAAAGTCAACCGTGAGCATCAACAACAAAAATACAGCGATTATCGCGATCGCCAAATTTGTGAAGACACAAACGAAAACCATGAGCCAAAAGACCACTTACACCCTAATTACTGTCATTGGGCTTGGTTGCCAAAACCTAAATAAGCATAAAAAAAGCGGCGCATTGCACCGCTTTTTTTATGCTTAGAATTTGCTAGAAGATTATCTTGCCCAGTAAATGACTTTTTTCTCAATGGCTACAAATAGGGCATAGAGCATTACACCTAAAATTGCAAGGGCTATCAGCGCCGCAAAGGCTAGAGGTACATTGAAGTCAGACGCTGCTTGGACGATCAGATAACCTAAACCCGCATTAGAAGCGATCGACTCTGCAATTACAGCGCCAATAAAGGAGAAGGAAACAGCAATTTTGAGAGAGGCGAATACGTAGGGTAACGTATGTGGCCAGCCCACCTTTTGGAAAATCTCAAAATCAGTTGCACCCAAGGCATACAAAACATCCTTCATCTCAGGCTCAATCGTTTCTAGTCCCAGAGCAACGTTAACCGCAATTGGGAAGAACGCAAGCAAAAAAGCAGTGACGATCGCAGGAATAGCATTAGCCCCAAACCAGACCGCTAGTAGTGGTACTAGTGCAGATTTGGGAATTGTATTAAAAGCAACTAGTAATGGATAGAAAGTTAAGTAAATAAATTTGGAATAACCAATCAGAAAACCTAGAACTACACCAACTAAGCTCGCGATCGCAAAACCCGCAAAGGTTGTCCAGACTGTTCGCAAAGAGTTTTCTGTAAGCTGTGGGGCAAATTTAATGGCAGCTTCTAAAATTTTGGAAGGAGCAGGTAAATTAAAAGGCTGAATCTTCAAGAGCCATACTGCTAATTCCCAGACCAAAAAAAGCACAACGGTAGCGATCGCGGGCAAAATAATCGTTGCTAATTTCGTGTTTAAAAAAGCGTCAAGATCAAACTTTTTAGGCGATCGCCTTGCACTCTCAATAGTTCCTTGCATATATTTTCCTCATTACTAACTGCAAAAACTTGTAATAACAAATAATCTGATAGTCCTAAAAAGCAAAAGATTTATATGATAGGGATAGGCGGCGCGAAGCGCCACCTATCCCTATCTATTTAGGACTACTAATAATCTGGCTTTGCCAGATTATTTGTTTAGCTTTTATGAATATGGCGACGCAACTCGGCGGCGAGATGTGCGAATTCGTCACTGAGGCACATCTCTAAGGTTCTCGGACGGGGCAGATCGATTTTTAGCTTGAAGGCAATCTCACTGGGTCTAGGACTCATCACATACACTGTGTCAGATAGAAATACTGCCTCACGCAAATCGTGAGTAATCAGAATCCCAACACACTTTGCCTCCATCCAAAGGGTTTGGAGCATCACCCACATTTCTTCACGGGTAAAGGCATCTAGTGCGCCAAAGGGTTCATCTAATAGCAAAATCTCAGGTTGGTGAATCAAGGAACGACATAGAGACGCTCTCTGACGCATTCCTCCTGATAATTGCCAAGGAAATTGCTGCTGAAAGTCCTTTAAGCCCACTGCTTGCAAGAGTTTTTGCGCCATCTCTAAATATCGCGCATGATTAACCTTAAAGTCTCGTTTGTAGGGAGATACTATTTCTAGAGGCAATAAAACATTATCAATTGTGCGTCGCCAAGGAAGCAGCACAGGATTTTGGAACGCGATACCAACATTTTTAAGGGGCTTAGTCACAGCCTGTCCATGACAACGCAACTCACCAATTTTGGTCGGACTTAATCCCGAAACCATTCTTAAAATTGAGGTTTTACCACATCCACTTGGACCAACAAATGTGACAAATTCCCCAGGTTGAACGCTGAGAGATACTTCCTGAATGATGCGACGTATCGATTCACCAAATGGATATTCCAAACCAATATGATCAAATTCTAGCAAGGGCGTAGAAGAAACATTGGCTTCAGTGGATGTAGAAGTTAAAGGCTGTACCATTTTAGTTATGCCATTATTGTGTGGGAAAATTTGTAAATCAATTCCCAAACAAATCAAAAAGATTGGCTCAGCCAATCTTTTTGATTTGTTTGATTGTAGTTAAAGCAGTGGTTTGCGATCGCTAGCAGGAGGAACCATGCGTTGCTCTTTAGGAGGTAAGAACTTATCTGTAAAAACATCGGCAGAAGTAACAGGTTTCAAATTGAACCCTTCAACTGTCTGCGTAATACTCTTTTCGAGGCGTTTCATGTCTACGCCTCCAAACCCTGCGGCTTCCAATTCTGGAGTCACGTACATCCGTTCAAGTGCCAATTTCAGGCGAAGTTTCTCGGCATCTCGATCCATCAACTTACTTTGATCTGTAGAAATAACTAGATCAAGAGCGGCACTGGGGTCTTTGACGACTTCCTGCATACCACGGAAGTAAGCTTTAAGGAATGATTTAATAGCCTCAGGGTTTTTGGTCATAAAATCTTGTTTAACCAAAATTCCATTGCCATAGAAATCCAAACCAAAATCACTATAGAAGAAGATTTGTAGATCATCCATAGTCTTCCCTCCCTTGATCAATGAGGGAATAACTGAAGTAAAAAATCCACTAACAGCATCAACTTTACCTTGAAGCAAGAAGGTTTCACGTAACTTTGGTTCCATCGTATCCCAAGTTACCGAATCAGGTGAAATCTTTACTTCCTTAGCAAAAAGTGGAAAAAGTTTGCGAGGTCCATCACCTGCGGGTGCACCAAGCTTCTTACCAACTAAATCAGCAGGTGTATTAATCCCTTTGTCTTTGAAAGTAATGATCGAAAAAGGAGCTTTGTTTTGATAAAAGGCTACTGCAAGGATCTTGTCATTAGGATTCTTGTCATTGAATTCCATCGCATTGTAGAGATCGCTAAAGGCAATATCATACTTGCCAGTACCAAGCTTACTGATCGTGTCAGCGTTACCGAACCCACGTTCATAACTGACATCCAACCCTTCTTCAGCAAAGTAGCCCTTTTCGATCGCCCAAATCAAAGGAGCGTCAAGACTTTGTTTCAAAAAGGGCAATTGTACACGAATCTTTTGTTTTTCCTTTTTGTCTGTACTACTAGCTTGGGGAGACGAATCAGTAGTAGGAGCAGCAGTCTTGTCTCCAGAAGTTGTGCCTGTAGTTGATGGTGCAGAATTACAAGCAGCAAGCAAAGCTGTTGAGACGGCAATAAGGAGAATTCTATTTAACTGTTTCTGAAAGGTGTGAAGCATTATTGCCCTGTAGAGTTAAAATGTATACTGTATACAAAACTAACTTGTATTTAAGGTGAGTAGAAAATAAGTTTCTGTATAGATCAATACAAAGGAATATACCTCTCAGACCAAGCTTAGATATCGTTACTAGTATCAATAGCAAAGCATGAATAGCTATGCAATTTTGTGCTTTAAAAGCCTTACTAGATTTGATTTGTAATTCACGAAAGTGTAGCGATACTTTTGTGAATTTGTATGGTCTATTAAAGCTTTAATCAAACGTCAGTTCGACGAAAGCGAAAAATGGTAAGAATCGCTAAGCGATTCTTACCATTTTTCGCCATTTGCGGCGTGCTTCGCACGCCGCAAATGGCGATATCAAACTCACGTTAATCAAAATAGAGTGGTTGTGTTTCGTGCTACCACTCTATTTTGATTTCTAAAATTGATGGGCATAGTTATACTTCAAAACTTTAATGTAAAGTATTCAATACTAAAAGTTTGAGATCAATTTGACGAGGGTGTTTACTAATGACAGGTATATCGATAGGTTTGAAAGCGAAATCCCCTCTCTATGTCGGTTTGTTATTTGGTGGACAATCAGGCGAACATGATGTGTCAATTACATCTGCAAAAGCGATCGCTTCAGCCCTCAATCAAAACTCTCGATACAAAGTTCAACCCTTCTACATTCAGCGTGATGGAACATGGCGCAGTCCTGATATCTCTCAAAAGGTTTTAGAAACTGGCAAAGGTTTACAAGATTCAGAATTATTAACCAATGCTGCTTTTTTCCTGCCAACGGAAGTTCAACAAGTCGATCTTTGGTTCCCTGTTTTGCATGGACCAAATGGAGAAGATGGAACGGTGCAGGGACTATTGCAATTGATGCATAAGCCCTATGTCGGTAATGGGGTGCTTGCCTCTTCGGTGGGAATGGATAAGATCGCGATGAAGGCAATTTTTGCGAATGCGGGTTTGCCTCAGGTTAAGTATGTAGCGCTGAACCGTTGGCAATGGCAGCAGGACGAGCAGGCTTGGAGTGAACATATTGAAGCTACTCTTGGCTATCCCTGCTTTGTGAAACCGTCAAATCTTGGCTCATCGGTGGGAATTTCTAAAGTACGCGATCGCCAACAGTTACAGGAGGCGATCGCTAGTGCCACCAGTTACGATCCGCGCATTATTATTGAGCAAGGTGTAACTGCTCGCGAAATTGAATGTGCAGTTCTTGGTAATGAACAACCCCAAGCTTCCGCGATCGGTGAGATTACTTTTACAAGTGATTTTTACGACTACGAAACTAAGTACACCGCAGGGCTGGCAGATCTGATCATTCCCAGCAAGTTGCCTGACAACGTAACTCAAGCGGTGCAATCAATGGCGGTGAAAGCTTTTCAAACTGTGGCAGGTTCAGGTTTAGCCAGAGTTGATTTCTTTTATGTAGAAGCCACGGGAACGGTTTTAATTAATGAAATCAATACTTTCCCTGGATTTACATCGTTAAGTATGTATCCCAAGTTATGGGAATATTCGGGAATTCCGTTTACAGAACTATGCGATCGGCTCGTAGAGTTGGCACTTGAAAAACATATTTAAAGATGGAACGCTATTAGCAGATATCCAAACACGAGTTATACCAAAAGACAAAATGGCTACGCCATTTTGTCTTTTTAACGCCAGTTCGATATAGCCATTTGCGGCGTGCTTCGCCCGCCGCAAATGGCTATATCGAACTCATTTCTTTTTAAAATCCTTACTGGGTCTGGTTTTTAATTCACAAATTGTCTGACATACAGCATCGCAAGAGATAGCTAGGACATAAGCCCAAAAAGATGAGTGGCGGCGCGAAGCGCCGCCACTCATCTTTTTGAGTTTGATCGGTAATTGCTGCAAGTAAAACCGACCATTGCTATAGCGCTCTTAAATGAACGTCAGTTCGACGAAAGCGAAAAATGGTAAGAATCGCTAAGCGATTCTTACCATTTTTCGCCATTTGCGGCGGGCTTCGCACGCCGCAAATGGCTATATCGAACTCACGTTAAGAGTGTTGTGAGAGTGCGCCACGAAGGGGCGCACTCTCACAACCTATTTAGGATTGCTATAGACAAATGTAGAAATCTGTTACTTTCACAAAATCGTGTGATTTGTAACGCAACTCTAACAAACAATCAGTTAACATTGCATAGAGTCAAACTTTGCTTGGCTCTATGCAATTACTTACTCCTCACGATGCAACAACTAACACCTAATCCCAGCTTTAGCTTGACCATTCGCGTGCAACTCCTCAACCGCGCAGGAATGCTATCTTCTGTCATTCGCGTTTTGGCTGAAGCGGGAGGGAACCTAGGACAGATAGACCTGATCCAACAAACCCGCAAGATTTCGGTACGAGATATTACCGTCAATGCTTACAGCACTGAGCATATGGACAAATTGATTGCCGTCGTCAAGGCTGTCCCTGAAATTCGTGTTCTCGATGTTTATGATCGTACTTTCCAAATTCACAAAGGGGGCAAAATCCATCTCGAAGCTAAAGTAGCTGTTAAAGGACAGGACGATCTTGCCATGGTATATACCCCCGGGGTGGGGCGCGTATGTATGGCGATCGCCGAAGATAAGCGCAAGGTTTATGACTACACGATTAAATGCAACACGATCGCCGTAGTTACCGACGGTACGGCTGTCCTAGGATTAGGAGACATAGGACCTGAAGCGGCGATGCCTGTCATGGAAGGCAAGGCGATGCTATTTAAACAATTTGCAGGACTGGATGCGTTTCCAATTTGCCTGAACACAAAAGATGTTGATGAAATTGTGGAAACTGTAAAACGCATTTCACCAGCATTTGGTGGCGTGAACCTCGAAGATATTAGCGCCCCCCGTTGCTTTGAAATCGAAAAGCGCCTCAAAGAAGAGCTAGATATTCCTGTGTATCACGATGATCAACATGGCACAGCGATCGTCGTTGTCGCAGCAACGATCAACGCACTTAAAGTTGTCAGCAAACCAATTGATACTGTTCGCATCGTTATGAATGGAGCAGGGGCTTCAGGAATAGCCGTGGCAAGACTCCTCCGTGAAGCAGGTGTAAAGCGAATAGAGATGTGTGACTCCAGAGGATGCATTAGCAAAGATCGTCCCGATCTCACTCCCGAAAAACATGAGTTTGCTAGCGATCGCTCTGGTTCCCTAGCAGATGTAATCAAAGGAGCCGATATGTTTGTCGGTCTGAGCGTCAAGGGTGCGCTCACTCCCGAAATGGTAAGAAGTATGGCTCCCGCGCCGATCGTCTTTGCGATGGCAAATCCTAATCCCGAAATTCAGCCCGAACTTGTAGAAAATGATGTTGCTGTGATCGCCACGGGTCGCAGTGACTATGCCAACCAAATTAATAATGTTCTAGCCTTCCCAGGTATTTTTCGTGGTGCGCTTGATGCACGGGTGACACAGATTACCACACAGATGAATTTAGGAGCGGCTCAAGCGATCGCCTCTTTAGTCAGCAGCAGCGATCTTGCGCCTGACTTTATTATTCCTTCTGTATTTGATCCCCGCGTCTCCCATGCCGTTGCTGCTGCTGTCCATGCGGTCGCACGTCAGCAAGGACTAGCCAACGCATAAAGGAAAGGGCGTGCTTTGCACGCCCTTTCCTTTATATAAAATTGCGCCCCGCAGGGGCGCAATTTTACAGGCTTTTCTTTGGCGTAGCTACTTATGCTTGCATGGCAATAAACTCATCCACTAAATTTAGGAGTCGTTCGATCGCCTCATTGAGATTAATTGAATTTACGGGAAATCCATGGGCAACCCGATTTCTAATTTCATTTAAGGCGATCGCTCTTTCAAATTGGTCAGGGGAAATTGCCAACTGAGTATATAGGTGATGAATCATTAATATGGTTGGTAAGCGATCAATAGGTATCAATAATTGTCTTGCATGTCTTCGCATCAAGATCTCTGCAAATATCCATAGCGATAGAAATGCGGCTTCATGCTCTCCAACCGAGATTAATTTGGCGATCCGCTCCTTGCGATGCAAAATCTGCGATCGCGTGAGTTTATCGTCGTTCATATCTTCCTCGGCGATCGGGGTGGCATCTTCTCCCGTAATCAGTAAAAAGCGCCAACCACTATGCTCTGCAACAATTTTAGCAATATCTCGATAGTAGGCAACTGCTAAGTTTGTTGCAACATCCCTAACCTCAACAATAAACCCCCGCTCTGTGGATATTTTCATCAATAAGTTAGGACAATATCCATTTAAATCAAATGGTAGCTGATGGGTATGAGGTTGGAGAACAACTTCATATCCCTGCGAACTATAACATTCAATAACTTTTGTTTTGACCAAACTATTAATAATCGAACTACCTGAACACATTTATCATCCTGACATACTGGCTTTAAGCAAAAATTACATAAAATCACGCGGATCGGTGATATGTCCTGTCAAAGCAGAAGCAGCAGCCGTATAGGGAGAGGCAAGATAAATCTGGGCTTGCTTATTACCCATCCGACCAGGAAAATTGCGGTTTGTAGTCGAAACACAAACTTCTGCTTCGTTAACTCGTCCGAAAGTATCTTGGGGACCACCCAAGCAACCAGCACAGGAAGGGGAAGCAGGTTCAATACAACCTGCTTGCAAGAAGATTTCAGAAAGAGTTAAGCCATCAATCTTCAAGCTAAACAAATCATTGTAAACCTTTTGTGTGGCTGGTACAAGGTAGGTAGGAACCTTAACCTGTTGCCCTTTAATCAATTGAGCCGCGTGATAAAAGTCTTCAGTTTTACCACCAGTGCAAGAACCAATATAGACGCGATCAATCTTCACGTCTTGGACATCACGCACAAGGGCGCGGTTATCGGGGGAGTGGGGCTTAGCGACAACTGGTTCGAGCTTAGAAACATCGTAATGCTTGACATAGTAGTACTCAGCATCAGCATCGGCATAGAGCGACTCAAAGGGCTTATCAGTGCGCGATCGCACATAGTCAAAAGTGGTTTGATCTGGGGCGATCGTGGCATTTTTGCCGCCAGCTTCGATCGCCATATTGCAGATGGTCATCCGTTCTTCCATGGTCATTTTGGCGATCGCATCTCCTTCAATTTGCAATGCTCGATAGGTTGCGCCATTTACACCGATATCGCCAATGACCTGCAAGATCAAATCCTTAGCCAAGAGATAAGGTGGCATTTCGCCATCAAAGACAAACTTCATCGAAGCAGGAATTTTGAGCAAGAGCTTTCCCGTACCCATGACAAAAGCGGCATCGGTATTACCAATACCTGTCGCAAATTGCCCAAATGCTCCTGCGTTGCAAGTATGGGAGTCAGTGCCGAATAACACTTCTCCTGGACGGGTGTGACCTTCTTGGGCTAAAGCAATATGGCAAACGCCTTTGTAATCAGGGTTTGCTTTAAAGTCTGATAAATCAGTGATGTCGTAAAAATACTTAATGCCTTGTTCTCTGGCGAACTCACGTAAAATATCAATATTACGATTAGCTCTTGCATCTTTAGTAAAAATGTAATGATCGGGAATTAATACTAATTTTTCCTTATCCCAAACTTTGGCATCTTCACCAAATTCGCGCTTAAATACTCCGATTGTGCCAGGACCACAGACATCATGGGTCATTAGCAGGTCAGCATTCACCCAAATATTTTCGCCTGGGCTAACGTTAATTTTGCCCGACGCTTTTGCCAAAATCTTTTCGGTGAGTGTCATTCCCATAATTGTGATGTCCTTGCGTAGATTATTGATTCCTACTTGTGTTGTAAATTAAATTATAGTCTGAGATCGGATTATCGCTATGGATTAAACCGAGATACAGTAATTCTCATTATGAAGCCGATTTTAGTATTTTCAGCAATTCTGGTGCTGGAAATACTAAAATCGGCTTTTTGAAAGTTTGTCAACGGCAGACTTTCAAAAAGCTAATTTTTATAATGAGAATTACTGACTGAAATAGTATTTCAAGAAATCGCAAAATATTCATGTTATCCTGATCGCTCATCCAAATACTACTCATTTCCCACTCAAGAATTATACCAAAACGCAAAATGGCTACTCCATTCTGCGTTTTGAAACCCCTTAATGGGTCTGTTTTTTAATCCCAAAAAGTGTGGCAACACTTTCGTAAGTTGGGATCACTCCCCAAGGTCAAGGGAGTTTGGGAGTGAAGGTTATAGGTAACACAGGTACTTGCTTTCTGCCGCCTTTGTCCTTAATCAACTAAAATTCCGACTAAATTCTTTCAATATCCATTCCATCAAGACGGCTCTGCATTGTAGACAAGTGATTTCCCTAAGTAAGTTCTGACATCCATCTAAAGTTGCGGGATAGGTAACTATGTCAAAATCAGGGCTTAGCTTTGCCTTCTGTTCTAAATGGGCAACAAATCCGTAAAGCTTTTGATTGGAAAAAGAACTGTTTACAGCCCAACCTTCATTGTTCAAAGGAATCAATTGCGCGATCGCCGATGCTTCGATTCCTAACTCGCGTTTTAGGGTAGCGATCGCCGCAGGTTGAGGATTTTGTCCTGTGGTTACTCGACCACCAGAGAAGTCTAGCGTTGACTGCCCAATACCAGCACGATAACTTGGCTTGGGCAGTAAGAGGCGATCGCCTTGAATGGGGATAACAATTACCGAGTCAGCTTTCTCAATGCGCCAATACTCCAAAATTTTGCCGTGATCGTCTTGTAGATGTTCGCCAATGAGAGTCATCCAACGCGAATGCATCTCTAGGAAGCGATCTTGAACCTGCCAAGTTGTTTGAATATTGGGTTGCACTTTATCCATTGTACTTCTATAGTCTGACCTTCTAAAATCCTTTATGCATAACTTTTGACTTTGACTTTACTATTCTTGTGGCTAGATTTAAGCGGTTCAGCTCGGCGTAATCCTTCAAGTTGCTTTAGCTGATGCGACTGCTCTTGCAATCGAATAGAGAGGCGATCGCTGACCAGTTCACACAAATCAAAGATGAAAGGCTCAACAATCTCATAATATACGCTGACTCCTTGAGGAGTTCTAGAGACAATCCCTGACTGAGCTAAAATTTTGAGATGTTTTGAGACATTTGCTTGTCCCAATCCTGTTTCTTCCATAATTTCGGTAACATTCTTTGAGCCTGATTTCAAAGAACACAACACTTGCAATCGGCTAAGTTCAGATAATACCTTAAAGTAATCGGCGATTTGAGTCAGGGCAGAAGGATTGAAGGTCATAACGGCAGAGGGTAGCTTAAACTATTTTAGATTATTATAACTTAATCTTGGCATATTGCTATATAGTAATATGCCTGCTTTTATAGCGGACAGTCATTCATTTTGGGGTTGGTTTATAACTTGGTTTATAACAATGCTGAGCCACTAGGCCACTGAATCCATATTTCTCGAAAATAGTCTTAGCTAGTTCGCTGGATAGAAATTCTACATAGGATTTTGCGCTTTCTGGATGGGAGCTTTTTTGCAAAACAGCGATCGGATAGACAATCGGGTTATGAAGTTTAGCATCAATTACTTGGATAACTTTAACTTTAGTAGAGGTTTTAGCATCTGTCGCATAGACAATTCCTGCTTGGGCGTTACCAGATTCTACAAATTGCAAAACTTGGCGCACGTTATTTCCTAAGACAAATTTTGATTGCAAATCTTTGAATAATTCTAGTTTAGTCAATGCGTAACAGCGATCAGAGAGAGAAAAGTGATAATCTTTTTCTTATTCATAGGAATCACTAGTGGAAGTGTTTTTTAGCTCTCGTAGCTCTCGTAGGGTGTGTTAGACTCAGCGTAACGCACCCAATAAACACAAATGATGCGTTATGCGATCGCTAACACATCTTAAACACCTCTAATAGAATAAAAACGTTGCTAATCAATCGCTACCATCACATCTGAAGCCTTAACTACAGCATAGGCTTCGCTGCCTTCTTGCAATCCAAGGGCTTCAGCAGAAGATTTGGTGATAATGGAAGTAATTTCTACTCCTGAAGAAATCTCAATCGAAATTTCCGCATTGACAGCACCGATAGTAATTTTTTTCACGATTCCCTTGAAAGAATTACGAGCGCTAATTTTCATCACTATTTCTCCTTATAAATTTTTAGATGAATTACAAAACTTGGCTTATGAAGATCTGAGGGGTGAAGCTTTATCTATCTGCTTTGATTACTTCTTACTACCTACAATATGGAATATATGCCAGTATTTCTGTTCACCAATAGCAGTTTCTCCATGATGTTCTTCTTCTTCAAAATATTCCACCTCAAAGGATTGAAGTAACTCCTCGACCTTTTCCTTGGGATAGTGGGTCATATTAGGATAAGTCGTCGCCCAAGTATCGCGATCGCCAAATAATTGACCGCAAAATCTGCCTCCACTTCGCAATGATGCAATGATTTTATGCCACAAGTTAGGAAAATCATCAGGACAGCAAAAGGGTAATGCGAAACTCGAATTAATTAAATCTACAGAATTTGGCAAAGTAAGAGACTCAAAGCGCATCACCTGAGTTTCTAACCATGTTAAATCAATGTCCTTGCGATCGTATAATTTAGCGATCGCCTCTTCATTCCCATCAATTGCCAATACTTGCCATCCACGTTCAAGCAGTTCCACCGTATCGCGCCCATCGCCACAACCAAGATCGATCGCAAATCGAGGTGATTTTGGGGATTTCTCTAGATCAAAGAAATCTAGCGCTTTTAGTAAAGTCCCGCGAGGTGGGCGACCTGCCACAGCTTGGTAATATGCCGACCAATCACGGTCAACTGTGGTTGGTTCAGAAGAATCTAACGTCGGGTTCATGAGTTTTCTTTCAACCTTGTTAATTCGATGGTTAATTTGGTTGTAATCCTAACTGTTTGGCTAACTCCCTCGCAACATGAATTAAAAATTTTGCCGCATCTTGATTGTCATGGTGAGCATAATAAGTTGCCACTTTAACCAGCATTTTGACCAATCCTTCATCAAGAAGATCGCTATGGGCATCAAGTACTTCAGGCTCTCCTCCAGAGGGGCATTGAAATAATTTGTCAATCAAAGCGGCATACAAGTTTTCACGATCTGATTGCTCTTTGGTTGGATCTGTAGTTGTAGTCATTTAATCCTCATCCCTCGCGGGAAAATATTCTTCTAGTTTCCAGAGATTGCGTTTGTTTTCCATCATCCAATTACGAGATTCTGGAATTAACTGCTCCCAAACCACATCGATTTCAATATAGGGAGAGCAGTATTGATATTTTTTGCCTAGCGCCCAGAGATTATTGACAACGCCTTTAGGAATGCCAAGCATCTTCCAATCCACATCGACGGTTTTATGTGGCAATCCTCCCGTCGGATCAAAGATCAATTGGGTAAGGCGAATCAAATCCGCAAAATGTCCCGTACTTAATCCAGTTAAGTCTTGAATTTCTATTGCTCTATTATTACCTGACATTTTTACCTCGCTCTAATCAATCTACAATCACCAATCAATAGTTTTTAACGGTTCACCTATAGTTCTTCGCTTAAGAAAGCATTTAAGAATTGCTTCTTGCGGTCAAAAGCCTTAAGAGATCCCCCTCAATCCCCCTTAAAAAGGGGGGAAGAATTAAATTCTCTCCCCTTTTTAAGCTACGGTGTACACACAAGTTATCAGCTATAGCGTGAGTTACTAAAGATCCCCCTCAATCCCCCTTGCAAAGGGGGAAGAAGAAAATTTAATTTATTCTCCCCCCTTTTTCAAGGGGGGCTGGGGGGGATCTAAACATTAAAACGTAGACAGGAAGACTTGTGTGTACACGGTAGTTAAAAAGGGGGAAGAAGAAAATTTAATTTATTCTCCCCCCTTTTTCAAGGGGGGCTGGGGGGGATCGAAATCTTAAAACGTAGCTAGAGAGAATTGTGTGTACACCGTAGCCTTTTTCAAGGGGGGCTGGGGGGGATCAAAACATTAAAACGTAGCTAGAGAGAATTGTGTGTACACCCGTAGCTTTTTAAGGGGGGCTAGGGGGGATCTAGACAATTCTTAAATGGTTCACTTATTGTCGCAATGCGACAATAAGCGAACTTAGAAAGGTTTTGCAGTGTGCTTTGTCGTATCAAAAATGAACCGCGATCGCGGTAGCAGATCGCCATACATAGTGAAACTAAAGGCAGGTTCGTTGCCAATGGCAGTGACTTGATGAATCGCAAGGGGCGTAAAACTGATGATTTCTCCCGCCTTGACAATCTTCTCACCCACCATCTCGATTTTGTTAGGAAACTGTGGATCGTCAACGCGCTTCCAGAAAGTATGTCTTTCCTGTCCCTTAAGAACTGCCACTACTCCCCATGTACCGTGATTGTGGATGTTTGAGGAGACATTGGGCGCAAAGGTTGCAGTCTGTACGGTGAGCGGATAACCGATCTCATTGTATAGAGTCCGCGTTGCCATCCCAGTTTTTGGAGAAGGTTCTGAATATTGAGTATGCAACCAATAGGAGTTGATCACTAACTGCCTAACGCGCATCCGAATTTGCGGTAAATAGTCCCATTCATCTTCCTCATTGGATATGTTCCGCAGCAAATTGATAATCTCGGTTAGAAACTCATGGAAATAATATTTGTCCCTAATCAAGTCCCATTCCCTAGAGGCAGGGCGAGATTCGCAATGTCCGTCATCGGTGACAATCCAATCTTTGCTATTCATGCGGTGGAAAGAAAGACTAATCATACTTATCGAGCAAGGTAATTGAGAATGTTTTTTGCTTTGGACAAGGGGCTTAAGCCCCTTGTCTGGTGATTAGGCGATCGCTAAAGCTAAGGTTTCGTGGGTATAGCAGTTTTTTGGACAAACTCGCGAACAAGCTTCACAGCCAATGCAGTTAGCAGCATTAGCGATCTTCATTACTTTCTTCTCGATTTCATCCTCGTCTTCATCATCCACAAATTCGCCTTCATCATTCATGCCCATGAGTCCGAGAACGCCGCGTCCGCATACTTTAAAGCATCGAGCGCAACCAATACATTTATGTTGATCGATCGCTTGCACAAATTTTGGAAGCCATTCTTTGCCGCCAAAGGTTAAACCAGTTAGAGTTGCCATGATTAAATTCTCTCCTATTAGATAAGATATGGTTCTTGATGGGTGCGAATCGTGCAGTCTGAAAGGGGATAAGCGACACAAAGGAGAGCAAACCCTTTCTCGATTTGCTCATCATCCAGAAAATTCTGATCTTCTTGGTTGACAGTGCCTTGTTCTACTTTGCCGACACAACTAGAACAAGATCCTGCATTACAGGAAGATGGAAGTTCTATCCCTGCATCCTCTGCGGCTTGCAGAATGGTTGTGTCCTCATCAATGGGAATCGTGATGTCAATTTGTTTCTTCTTGTTGTACAGTCGCACGTTGTATGTAGCCATATTTAAAACCTCCGAAATAATTGCAATAATTTAGATTTATGTAGGGGTAGCGCCCCCGTGCCTACCCCGTAGGGATCTGGGCAACCACGGGGGGATTGCCCCTACAGGGGGAATTGCTAGCTGCAAGGCACAGCCGCAGGGGTACAGTTGCCAGCTTGGAAGGATTGACCACAGCCGCAAGAACCCGTGGCATTGGGGTTATCAAATTTGAATCCACTCTCTAGTAAGCCGTCAACGTAATCAACAACGACACCATTGAGTAAGGGGGCGCTTTGAGAGTCAATGTAAACGCGCACCTTGCCCAACTGTTCCACAATGTCATCAGGCTTTTGCTTGTTGGTGATGTCGAGGGTATATTGATAGCCGTTGCAACCACCATCTTTGACCCCCAGACGGATACCCTTGTCAGGTACAGCGCGATCGCCCGTGCCTCTGAGGAAAGTGCGTAATCGCAATTCAGCTTTTTCGGTGAGAATAATTGACATAGAAATCTCCTTGAAATTTTGGGGTTAAGAGAGTCAGGTGCTTTACACCACACTCCTCAATAGTGAGAAGAAGTTTGGACTAGCAGTTTTGAGAAAGAGGAAATGCGCTGACTGGTGACTTTCTTAGTCGTTGGAATTGGCGATCGCTTGTTTCTCTGCTGTCCGCATACGGGGCAATCTGGATCAAGATGGGTACGACGTTTGGCAAACTCTAAGCGTCCTAGATCCATCGTCAAAAGCTGTGATAGCAAAGGCGAACTAAATCCTGTCAAGAATTTAATTGCCTCCAGAGCCGTTAAACAGGCTAAAGTCCCTGACACTGCACCCAGCACTCCAAAGCCGCGCCGATCCCAATCGGGTTTTTCGGGGAATAAACAAGATAGACATCCCGTTTCATGGGGAACGATGGTGGTGAGATAGGCTTCCATATCGTTCATCGCTGCTTCGACCATTGGACATCGCCAACGGACACAAGCAGCATTAAGCAAATCGCGTTCAGTGAAGTTGTGGGCGCAATCAAGGGCAATATCTGCGGACTGGACAAGCTCATCAACGTTATCGGCAGTCACATAATCATTCACCGCTTCAATTTCCACATCGGGATTGATGCTAAGCAGGGTTTCCTGCGCCTTGAAAACGCGAGGACTCCCAACCCAATCATCAGTCATCAGGACTTGGCGATTCATGTCATCGAGACGCAGATCTCCGCCACGAACAAGGATAAGTTTGCCAATACCTGCAACGGCAAGATAGAGAGCGGCTGTGCCACCCAATCCGCCCACACCTGTGACCAAAACTGTGGAAGATTTGAGCTTTTGTTGCGCTTCTTCTCCAAAGTTAGACAGCATCATTTGGCGGCGATAACGTTCTATTTCTGTAGGTGTTAGAGAGATCATGATTATTCATCCTCCTCATCCGTACCTATGTCGCTCAACATGACGATATTCTGAGGCTTTTGGTGAAAGACTTTGAATAACTTCTGCTCGATCGCATTGGAGGTTTGCAAAGTGGTGTAGGAATTTTCCAGAGCTTCCCTATAGAAATTCAACTGCTGTTCTTCATCTGATTCCGAAAGTTTTTTGTCGATTTCTTCTAGAGACTGCGAGAATTTTTTGAGAATGTGCAAGCGATTGATATTTACAACTTGCGGATCGTAGTCAATCTCGAAAAACTCGAAATATTGTTCCGCATCGGTCAATTTCTGAAATTCGCTAAGTGTACCAACCATATCAGTCGCTCCTATTCTGTTCGAGGATGATTAATTGTTTCTTCAATCCATCAATTTGATGAAAGATGTCATAGGTTTTAGCTGCTACGTCCATCAGTTGTTCGTAGTCGGTGGGTAGCCCTTCCGCGAGATCGTGCAGATCCATTTTCATTTGACCTGCCTTGCTGTTCAACCGCTTGATCTTAGTTTTGAGTTCGTCAATGCTAAGCCCTGCGATCGCTGTATCTGTCACTTGCACCATAATCATTTCCTAGGGGATAAGATCAAACAACAACGTTAACTTCAATTTTCATTAACTTCGACTTCACTCAGTTAACGAAAACCTAAGCTGACTGAGCGAAGCCGAAGTCAGGCTTGAGCAACTTCAGGGAAGTTGGTGGCATATTCCACACCCTTTTGGGCAAGTTTTTCACCTTCTTCGCCTAACTTCTCTAGGGAGTCGAAACCAAAGCGTTGAGCATCGCGCAATGTACGAGTCGTCACCAACAATCGACCAGAGAAAATCAACGCCCAACCAAAGCCTTCATGACTAAGATCGACAACTACTTGGCAAAGAAGTCCCGATTGCTGCTCAATGCGAAGTGCGATCGCGCGGTAGAAGGCAAAAACTCGACTTTTAGTGATGGGATCGACCTCACCATCAACAGAAATTTTGCGCTTTTGTTGTTTGGTGAGAATGAATGGCTTAAGCAGCAATTCATCTGCCCAATTGCGATAGGTTCCATAGCCATCATTAACACGAATTTGCTGGACTAGTGCTTGTAAAAATGGACTTTGTTTAATTACTTCTGCACCATTGATAGGGGTAGTAGTTTCTGGAGTTGAAAGTAATGTAACTGTTGCGGTCATAGGGGGCTCCTGTTTGGGTTTATTTGGATTTACTGTTAGATCTAAATATCTGACTACGTTTTGGGGTTTAGATCCCCCCCAGCCACCCTTGTAAAGCTACCGTGTACACACAAGTCTTCCTGTCTACGTTTTAAGGTTTTGATCCCCCCAGCCCCCCTTGAGAAAGGGGGGAGGATTTTCTTCTTCCCCCTTTTCAAGGGGGATTGAGGGGGATCTTTAGTAACTCATGCTATAGCTGATAACTTGTGTGTACACGTTAGCCTTGTAAAGGGGGGAGAATTAATTTAACTCTTTCCCCCCTTTCATAAGGGGGGCTAGGGGGATCTCTTCCAATTCTCAACCAGTTTCTAGATCGTCAAAGTTTTGAGGTTGTGGTTGCAGAGCTTTCCTCAACCAAGGAGGAGGATTGCCTTGCAGGGTTAGCACCAATTTCCCCAAGACCTCCGCGATTTCTTCTTCTTCAGACCTCGCTTTAATCGGGGTGATCCGCTTACGAATCAGACGGGCAGCAGCGCTACCACCGATCGCGGAAACATAGACGATGGTACAACCAGCTAATGCTTCGATCTTGGGAACGAGTTTGTCTTCGTTGCCATCTTCCTTTAAATCACCTTTAAAGCTAAGCGTATCCACAAATTGATATCCTTCAGTCGAGACCTCATAGACATCAATTTCCTTAGCCCATCCAAAGTGGGCATTAATATGAATGCGATCACTAGTAGTAAAAGCAACCTTCATAACATTTCTCCTAATCAACCCAAAAAATTATTTTTTACTTTTGCCTTTTTACTTTTTACTTTTCTTCGGCTTCCAGCCAAATATTGCCAAGTTCAAAAAGTAGTTCCATCGTGCCGCGATAACCAACGATGCTGCGATGTCCATTACCTAGACGGTCTAGAATGGGAAAGCCTAAACGATAGAGGGGAATTCCTAATTTCTTAGCAGTTCTCTTTCCGTTAGAATTTGTTATTGCCAAATCAGAACCTGCGGCGAGGTTTTCAAAATCTTCGAGATCACCAATCGTTACTTCCGAGATCGGCAACTTCTCTAATAAAGGCGATCGCGTCGTGGTGACAGCGGCTTGCAGTTCTACGCCCATCTCTGACAGCCACCAAGCCACGCTATAAAGCAGATCTGGTTCTAGGGCGAGGGAAACACGCTTGCGACCGAAATAGAAGTGGGTATCAAGAATTGCATCTTGGAGTTGTTGTCTTTGATAACGATATTTCTCAGGTACGTCAACTCCACTCAATTGATGGAGTTGTTGCAAGATTAGATCGGTTGCACCTAGTCCTGTGAGGCGATCAAATACTTGATAATCAGTACCAAAGCGCTCTTGCAAAATTGTAGCCGCAGTTCGCATACTTTCACCCAAGGCGAGGGTAAATACAGAACTACCAACACTGTGAATCTGCTCTAGGGTGGTTCCGCCTGTGGTGACAGGGCTGTAACTCTCACTCAAATGTCCATCCATGGAACTCGAAAGATCGGGAATGAAAATTGGCGTTAGTCCAAAGGAATTAATGATCTCCTTAATCTCTTGGATATCCCCAGGGGCTAGAGCCGAACTGGCTAAGACCGTTACCTGCTGAGGATTTTTGATACCTGCTTGGGGCAGCGATCGCACAATGCTCTCAATTACTGCTGCATAGCCATCCTGTAACGCTCCTCGAAAATCGGGAGTTGAGGCAAAAGCGATCGCCAGTTGATCAAGTTCAGGATGTTTCTGTCGGAAGGTTCGGAGAATTCCTTCCATATCATCACCGCGAGTCTCCGTTAAACCTGTAGTGCAGAGTCCAATGATTTCGGGCTTTGCTTTTTCCACTAGGGTTAAAATCGCCTGCTCAATATTGTCCTCACCACCGAGAATTGTCGTAACTTCCGTCATCGCTGTGGTAGCAAGAGGAATTGCTTCGCGAAAATGGCGGACAAGTTGCACCTTGGCGAAGGCTGTACAGCCTTGGGAACCATGCATTAATGGCATTGCGCCCTTTAGTCCCAGAAATGCAAGGGATGCGCCGAGGGGCTGACTTTGCTTGAGAGCATTAACAGTGACAGATTTTTTCGGGGTGATGATATCGGTTTTAACTTGCTCAGCATGATTTTCAATCAATAGAGACTTATTAAATGCAATCGGATCTTCCCAAGGTGCGGGTTGACGGACTTGCTCCCAAATTGGACTATAGAGAGCTTCTTCTAATTCTCTGGCAATCTCGATCATACCCACATAGCCCGCATAAGCATGATGGCGCTCTTGGTTGATATCGAGAAAGGGAATCCTCGCTTTGAGGGCGGTGTATTGGTTGCGACCACCTGCGATCAGCATATCGGCTTGGGTTTTGGCAATGGTTTTGAGCAATTCTTGGGCGTTCCCTTTCTCCATCATGATCCCATCTTTACTGAGCAAGGCGCGAATTTTTGCTTTATCTTCTTCCGTACTTTTTTTAGTGCTGGTGGCAACCACTTCCATACCCAAATCTTTCGCGGCGGAAATGATTGACCAGCTTTTGACACCACCTGTGTAGAGAACAACTTTTTTACCCTTGAGGCGATCGCGGTATGGTGCAAGTTCGCGATCGAGGTTTGCTGATTCTTCTGCGATCAGCTTTTCGACTCGATCTTGTAAACTATAATCTCCAGTGCGATCGCCTAATTTTGCGGCAATATTGCGTAGACATTGATTCATGTCGGCAATCCCATAAAAAGATTCTTCGGTGTAGGGAATGCCATAGCGCTCTTCCATCTTGCGAGCGACGTTGATTAAGGCTTTGGAACAAATGATCACGTTCAGTTTGGCACGGTGAGCATAACAAACTTCTTGATAGGTGGCATCACCCGTGATTTTCGACAATACGCGAATGCCCAATTTCTCAAATAAGGGCAGCACGTTCCACATTTCACCCGCGATATTGTATTCGCCAATCAGATTGATATCGTAGGGAGTGGTAAATTCTGGTTCGGCAGTGCCAATCACATATTCTAGTAAAGCTTCGCCGCCCATGCGATTGCCTAAATTCTTGGTTCCAGCGAACCCCGGTGAATTAATTGGCACGACGGGAATACCTGCTTTCGCGGATGCTTTTTGACAGACTGCTTCAAGATCGTCACCAATCAGGGCAGTCACGCAGGTGTTGTACACAAACACCGCCGCAGGGTGATAACGTTCCTGCACTTCTAAAATCGCCCTGTAGAGCTTTTTCTCGCCACCGAAAATAATATCGTTTTCGCTGAGGTCGGTGGTAAAGCCCATTTTATACATGGTCGATCCTGACGATAGGCTACCTCTTGCACCCCAAGAATTACCGCCACAGGCGATCGGCGCGTGGACGAGATGGGCGACATCGGTAATGGGAACAAGAGCGATCGATGCACCATCAAAGGCACAGCCCCCTTGCGCGGCTCCTGGTTGCGCTTGTTGCGAGCAAGCCTTGTTCTTTTTCTGCCCATCTTTGTGATGATTATGCTCACAGGCAGTCTCAGAGAGGAGTTCGTTGATTTTTCCTTGTGTGAGTTTCATGGCACAAATTTGGTAAAAGTAAAAAGGAAAAGGGAAAAAGTAAAAAGTGTGGGGCGCTTTAGCTGGGGAGTTCGGAGAGGTAGGTTAGGGCGCGGAGGCGGAGGTTTACTACTTCCTCAAATACAGGATTGATCTTGCAGAGGGCTGGGATATGGTAGGTATAGCCAAAGGCGCTGACATCGCGTTCAAAGGGGCAACTAGCGGGAATGAGATGGCAGATTTTCTCGGCGAATTGGCGATCGCTAAATTCAATACGATTTAGCCATTGGCGCAGAGGGGAGAAAATATCGATCGCGAAGGATTTACTGGGTTTACTCTGCTCGGTCAATGTGGAGAAAAATCTAGTGGTAGTCATGGCAGTATCGACTCTATGAATAACTATGGGTTGAGGAATTTAGAAACTATTTAGGTTGACGTTGGGAGTCTTGTTCATCGATGTTGAGCATTCGACGCATCATGTAATCT
Source organism: Pseudanabaena sp. CCNP1317 (assembly GCF_034931345.1). Classification (NCBI taxonomy): domain Bacteria; kingdom Bacillati; phylum Cyanobacteriota; class Cyanophyceae; order Pseudanabaenales; family Pseudanabaenaceae; genus Pseudanabaena; species Pseudanabaena sp. CCNP1317. Next base: position 26,140 of record NZ_JAYGIF010000157.1, read on the forward strand.
TGAAAATATGTGGTGATTAACACCAAGCAACTGACAACTAGGGTTTCCGTCATGATCTTTTCCTCTATTTTTTTAGGTTTTTAAGAGCTATTCATTTTTACTTCTGGGAAATTTTGTCTGAAAGCTGTTGTTCGAGCCGCTCGATGCGAAGGAGCAAAGCCTGTAACATGTCAGCCGATGGATCGGCTAACTGTTCTTGATTGGCTTGCCCTAACGAGGCTGGCTGATTAATACGACAAACACGAGCAGGGACACCCACAGCCGTGGTGTGGGGTGGGACATCACGCAGGACAACGGAGCCTGCCCCAATTCGCGCATAATCACCAATGTGGATGTTGCCGAGGACTTTAGCTCCTGCACCGACGATCGCATGGTTGCCGATGGTTGGGTGACGTTTGCCAGTTTCCTTGCCTGTACCGCCAAGGGTGACACCTTGGTAGAGCAGTACATAGTCACCGACGATCGCAGTTTCACCAATGACTACGCCCATACCGTGGTCGATAAATACCCCTTTGCCAATGGTGGCGGCAGGATGAATGTCAAGCCCTGTGATAAATCGCGCACAGTAGGCAATTAACCTTGGGAGTATGGGAATCTGGCGATGGTGTAACCAATGGGTAAAGCGGTGGATCACCAAGGCATGTAGCCCCGGATAGCAGCATAAAATCTCTAACCAATGGTGAGCCGCAGGATCGCGATCGGTGATCGCTTGGAAATCAGCCTTGAATACTTGTAGAACTTCTGTGACCTGTTGCCATTGATGAACAACTTGTGATTGAGCTAATGGCAATCGAGCCAGTTGCACCTGATAAAACTGCCAGAGTGAATGTGCAGATGATTTGGATGGGAAATCCGATGGATATGCTGTGGCATATATGCGATCGATTTCTTGAGTGTCCAAAGTGTTTAGGGGAGAGATAGGTTGCAGCATTGCAGTCTCTGACAGTTAAGAGGTGCGGAGTTCTGTCCTCTTGCTTATATCAGGTACTGCCAATCCCACGAAAAAGAATGTTGCGGATAAGATTTATTAAATTAATTAAGCAAGTACTCAAAGGGCTTAAGCCCTACTCCTAGGGAGTTTAACTTTTCTTTTGGGATAGGGGTACTAGTATTCTTGGGAGGGGGTACTAGTATTTAAGGGAATAGGGATAAGTATTTTTACAGCCATTTCTGCTAATTCTGTACTTAAAGATTAAATGCTAATCGCAAGCATGGATAAGGGTTTGAAGACAGAAAAATAAGCAAAATCAAATTGTACTCATAGGTACTCAGAAATGAGCCAATTCCTGTTGAGTAAATAAGATTTTGTATTAATAGCTACGATTTATTACTCTACTGTACTAGCCCTCAAAAATCAAGGAATAAATTTAAATTTTTTGGATTTAGATCTGTATATATAGATACGTTTAAAATCGGTTTTTGAAGAAAGAAAGCAACTCCTGACAATTGTTAAAAAAATTTGATCCTTTTGCTACAGATTATCGAAGGAATGATAATTTAGATACAAAATTAATCGCCTCAATAAAAGCTAGTAAAAATACTCAAAAAGAAGTCTATACATGACTCCTAGCCATTAATCTTATATTTTTTGTAAGAATTGTTATCTTTTTTGAGTACATAGAAAAGTGCTTGCAATTAGCACTCATTTTTTGTTTGTATAGCTTGCTATAACTGGATTTGTTATGAGTACAAGCAAAACTGTACCCCTACCCTTAAATACCTAACCCCTACCCTATTAATACTCGTACCCCTACCCCAAAATATTTTTTGAAACAGCTTAAATATAGGCTCAGTTTGGGGTGTAGTTTTTGAGTACAAGCTTAATGTATTTAATAAATCTTATCGCGATCGCTTGTCCAAGCTGTCTGAAGGTCACTGCTATAAAGTTCTCAACGTTGACCGCAGTCCACCTATCAGGAAGCTTCAATGACACCACCGACACAAGCTCTCATTGCCTCACCAGTTGAGAATAAGATTTCTACAACTTCTGCAAAGTCAAAATCAGGAAACTGTGGTTGTAGTAGCTCTAAGGGTTCTCAAACTTCTAACAAAAGTGCCCAAAAAAATGCCTTGAGTGAAAGTATGCAAGAGCGGATTGCGAAGCACCCTTGCTATAGCGAAGATGCTCACCATCACTATGCAAGAATGCACGTTGCTGTAGCTCCCGCTTGTAACATTCAGTGTAACTACTGCAATCGTAAATATGACTGTGCAAACGAAAGCCGTCCTGGAGTAGTTAGCGAATTATTAACTCCCGAAGAAGCGGCTCACAAAGTAATGGTAATTGGCGGCAAAATCCCCCAAATGACCGTGTTGGGAATTGCAGGTCCGGGTGACCCTTTAGCCAATCCTGAAAAGACTTTCCGCACTTTTGAGTTGATTGCAGCTCAGGCTCCAGATATTAAGCTTTGTCTTTCCACCAATGGCTTGATGCTTCCTGAATATGTCGATCGCATCAAGAAGTTAAACATCGATCATGTGACGATCACGATTAACATGGTTGATCCAGAAATCGGCACTAAGATTTATCCTTGGGTTCGTTATAACCGTAAACGCTACACAGGTTTAGAAGCTTCTCAAATTCTGCATGAGCGTCAAATGCTAAGCTTGGATTTGCTCAGAGAAGCAGACATTCTTTGCAAAGTTAATTCGGTGATGATTCCTGGAATTAACGATGAGCATTTAGTGGAAGTCGGTCGGGTGATCCGTGAGAAAGGAGCATTTCTCCACAATATTATGCCTCTAATCTCGGCTCCTGAGCATGGTACATACTTTGGCTTAACTGGACAACGCGGTCCCAATCCGAAGGAGTTGAAAAAGCTTCAGGATCACTGTGCTGAAGGCAACATGAAGATCATGCGCCACTGCCGTCAATGCCGTGCCGATGCTGTCGGGTTACTCGGTGAAGATCGTTCCCAAGAGTTTACCAAAGACAAGTTCATGGAAATGGCTCCCACCTATGATTTGGAAGCTCGTCAAGTGGTTCATGCTGGCATCGATCTCTTACAAGCAGAATTACAAGAGAAGAAAGTTAAGGTGACAAACATTCAGAAGACAGTGGAGACTCCCAAAATCCTTGTAGCTGTCACTACCAAAGGCAGTGGCATTGTCAATCAACACTTCGGTCATGCTAAAGAGTTCCAAATTTACGAAGTTGATGCCACTGAAGTTAAATTTGTCGGACATCGCAAGATTGACCAATATTGTCAAAGCGGTTATGGCGAAGAAGCAACTCTCGAAGAAATTATCTCTTCCATTGCTGATTGCACAGCCGTCCTGACCTCCAAAATCGGCAACTGTCCTCAAGAAAGCCTTCGCAAATCAGGTATCGAAGCAGTCGAAGCCTACGATGCGATCGATACCGTAGCGAAAGAGTTTTACGCCAAGTTTCTTCAGCAAGAAGCTCTTTTCCCGCAAGCTCCCTATTAACCCAAAATTAAAAATGGCGTAGCCATTTTTAATTTTAAAACCCTTAACGGGTTGGTTTCTTAATTCACAAAAGTGTTGTCACACTTTCGTGAATTGTATAACAAGATCTACAGCCATCAGGAGTATTGTCATGCCCTATAAGCTTGAAAATCAAGAAATCTACTGGGAAGTTTGCCTTTCCCAATGTCCAAGAGCAGCTATTCAACAAAGTCCTAACGGACATTATCTAATCGATCAGCATCTTTGTCATAACTGCCTTTACGCTAAGTTTCCTAAATTTCTACAACAACAGGAGTCTAGCCATGCCTTACACAATTGACCAACAATACATCTCTTGGGAAGTTTGCCAATCCCATTGTCCTAAGGGAGCGATTCAACAGGATGCGAATGGACGTTACTTGATTGAACAAAGCCTCTGTAATAGCTGTCTTCAGTCTAGTTTGTCCCAAGGTATTTTAGCTTGTTCTAGCAATTATATTTTTGGTGTAGTTCCCAACGACCAGCAGCATTTGGTAATGCTTAAAGACTCTAATCCCTATTGGGAAAAATGGTTTGCCACTCACGATCGCTTAGTAGCAGATTTGCAAACCAAAATTCAGACCAAGATCCAAAGAGGACAGGAGGTGACGGCATGAGCGTAGAGACAATCTATCTAGATAACAACGCGACCACCAAAATCGATCCTCTCGTTGTTGAAGCAATGCTCCCTTATCTCACCACCTACTATGGCAATCCTTCGAGTATGCACACCTTTGGTGGACAGGTTGGCAAAGCAATCCAAATAGCGCGATCGCAGGTTGCCGAACTGCTTGGAGCCGAACCTTCAGAAATCATCTTCACCAGTTGCGGATCGGAAGGGAACAACACCGCTATTCGGGCGGCTCTGGCGGCTCAAAGCGATCGCAAACACATCATCACTACCCAAGTCGAACATGCCTGTGTAATGAATGTTTGCAAGCAGTTAGAAAAGCAAGGTTATACAGTTACCTATCTCTCTGTAGATCGCAAAGGACAAATCGATCTATTGGAATTGGAAGCGGCTCTCACTGGCAATACGGCTTTAGTCACCACCATGTATGCCAACAATGAGACAGGCACAATCTTCCCCATAGAGCAAATTGGCTCTTTAGCAAAGGAATATGGTGCAACCTTCCATGTTGATGCAGTGCAAGCGGTGGGTAAAATCCCACTCAACCTGAAAAACAGTACGATTGATTTGCTGACCCTCTCTGGACATAAACTACACGCTCCCAAAGGCGTTGGTGCATTATATGTCCGTCGTGGCTACCGCTTCCGTCCCTTCATTCTGGGAGGACATCAGGAGCGGGGACGCAGAGCAGGCACTGAAAACGTCGCTGGTATCGTGGCTCTAGGCAAAGCTGCGGAATTGGAACTAGTCCATTTACCAAATGCCGTCCAGCATGAAAAGAAACTGCGCGATCGCCTAGAAAAGTTTCTCCTTTCAACCATTGCCGACTGTGAAGTAAATGGCGATCCCAAAAATCGCTTACCCAACACCACCAACATCGGCTTCAAATTCATTGAAGGAGAAGCAATTCTCTTATCCCTTGATCGCTACGGTATTTGCGCCTCCTCTGGTTCCGCCTGTACCTCTGGCTCCCTTGAACCATCCCATGTACTTCGTGCCATGGGTATCCCCTACACCATCCTTCACGGCTCCATCCGCTTCAGTCTCTCCCGCTACACCACCGATGCCGAAATTGATCGCGTCCTAGAAGTCATGCCCAGCATCATCGATCGCCTCCGCGCCTTATCCCCCTTCAGCAGCGATGCCGCAGGTTGGTTACAAGAAAGAGAAGAGGCTCTGGTCAAGTAAAAGGGAAAAAGGAAAAAGGAAAAAATATTTTTCTCTTACCTGAATTTACTTGATCTTGAAATTCTAATTACTAGCTTTCTATTTTTACTTTTACCTTTTACCTTTTTACTTACCATGTGGGACTACACCGATAAAGTATTAGACCTCTTCTACAATCCTAAAAACCAAGGTGCGATAGAAGCAACTGAAGAAAAGGATGTTGCGGTTGTATTTGGCGAAATCGGCAGTATTGCCTGCGGTGACGCTCTCAGACTGCATCTCAAGATTGATGTTCCTGCCGATAGCATTCTTGATGCCCGCTTCCAAACCTTTGGTTGTACTAGTGCGATCGCTTCTTCTTCTGCCTTGACAGAAATGATTAAAGGAATTACATTAGATGAAGCTCTTAAAGTAAGCAATAAAGATATCGCCGATTACTTAGGCGGCTTACCTGAAGCAAAAATGCACTGTTCCGTAATGGGACAGGAAGCCCTAGAAGCGGCTATATTCAAGTATCGCGGCATAGAGATTGAACATCATGAAGAAGACGAAGGCGCACTCCTCTGCACCTGCTTCGGAGTTAGTGATAACCGCGTTCGCCGCATCGTCATTGAGAATAATCTCACCACCGTTGAAGAAGTTACTAACTACATCAAAGCTGGTGGTTCCTGCGGCTCTTGTCTCGCAGGGATTGAAGATATCATCGCAGCCGTAGAAAAGGATAAGGAAGCGACAACCGCCAGAGTGGAAGCTGAACTTACGCGCATTCAACAAACCAGCCGTAAGTTAACCACTGTCCAAAAGATCACCAAGATTCAAGAAATTCTTGATGAAGTCCGTCCCATGCTGATCGCTGATGGCGGCAATGTCGAACTATTCGATGTTGATGGCGATATCGTCAAAGTCATTCTCAAAGGTGCTTGCAGTTCCTGCTCTAGCAGCACCGCTACTTTAAAAGATGCGATCGAAGTGAGACTACGCGATCGCGTTCTCTCTACTCTCATTGTTGAAGCAGTTTAATAGCGATTAGCTTTTAGCGATTAGCTTTTAGCTTTTAGCTTTTAGCTTTTAGCTTTTAGCTTTTAGCTTTTAGCTAACCATCGAAGCAGTTTAACAGCCAAAAGCTTCTAGAGATCCCCCTCAATCCCCCTTGTAAAGGGGGACTCCCCCCTTTACAAGGGGGGCTGGGGGGGATCAAGTAATTCTCAACCCAAAACCAATGAACCCTTACTTATTCAACATTTCCATACTTGGAGTCGAGCGCTCTCCTCCTGTGAAGAAAGCGATCGCTTTAAAAACTGAGAAAGAACTTCCTTAAGCTTTTTCTCAAATGTCCTAACTTCCCAACTACAGTACATTTTTTGATTTAACAAGGAGAAATTCTCATGAGTAAACTAAGACAGATCGCTTTCTACGGTAAAGGCGGTATCGGTAAATCTACAACTTCTCAAAATACAATTGCAGGTTTAGCCGATCTCACCCAAGGCGATCGCATCATGATCGTAGGTTGCGACCCTAAAGCTGACTCCACTCGCTTGATGCTGCACAGCAAAGCCCAAACCACTGTTCTCCACCTTGCTGCTGAACGTGGCGCAGTTGAAGATGTGGAACTTGAAGAAGTTCTACTCACTGGCTACAAAGGCGTTAAGTGCGTAGAATCAGGTGGTCCTGAACCAGGTGTGGGTTGCGCTGGACGTGGCATCATCACCGCCATTAACTTCTTGGAAGAAAATGGAGCCTATGAAGATCTCGATTTCGTAAGCTATGACGTATTAGGCGACGTTGTTTGCGGCGGTTTCGCAATGCCTATTCGCGAAGGCAAAGCCCAAGAAATCTATATCGTCACCTCTGGCGAAATGATGGCAATGTATGCGGCTAACAACATTGCTCGCGGTATTCTCAAATACGCTCACTCTGGTGGTGTGCGTTTAGGAGGCTTGATCTGCAACAGCCGTAAATGCGATCGGGAACTTGAGTTGATTGAAACTCTTGCCAAGCGCTTGAACACCCAAATGATTCACTTTGTACCTCGCGACAACGTGGTTCAACATGCTGAATTGCGCCGCATGACTGTAATTGAGTACGCGCCTAATCACCCTCAAGCCCAAGAATATCGCACCCTGGCCGATAAAATCTACCACAATACCAACTTCACAATTCCTACTCCCATCACCATGGACGAATTGGAAGACCTCTTAGTTGAGTTCGGTATTCTTGGCGATGACAAGGCTTTCGAGCATCTCGTTGGTAAGACTGCCGATGAAGTTCCCGTAGAAGAACTTGCTCTAGTTTAATAATTTCGACTCTGTGCAGGCTGAGCCTGCACAGAGTGACTCTCAATCCTTTTACCCTTTTCCTTGAGGCTAATATGACACCTCCAGAATCCGCTACATTAACACCTCCAACCGCTACAACACCTGTTAATGACATTCCTGAGACCAAGGCATTCATCAAAGAAGTTATCGAAGCATATCCAGACAAAGCCAAGAAGAAACGCGAAAAGCACCTCAACGTGTTTGAAGAAGGCAAGTCTGATTGTGGTGTCAAATCCAACATCAAGTCTGTACCTGGATCAATGACCACCCGTGGTTGCGCCTACGCTGGATCTAAAGGTGTAGTTTGGGGACCAATCAAAGACATGATCCATGTCAGTCATGGACCTGTCGGTTGTGGTTACTACTCTTGGTCTGGTCGCCGTAACTACTACATCGGTACAACTGGTATTGATTCCTTCGGCACGATGGACTTCACCTCTGACTTCCAAGAACGTGATATCGTTTTCGGTGGAGATAAAAAACTATTGAAACTGATTACCGAGTTAGACGAACTCTTCCCTCTCAATCGTGGTGTTTCCATTCAATCAGAATGCCCAATCGGTTTGATTGGAGATGACATTGAAGCAGTAGCTAAGAAAGCTGCTAAAGAAATTGGCAAAACCGTTGTACCTGTCCGTTGTGAAGGCTTCCGTGGAGTATCGCAATCCCTCGGTCACCACATTGCCAACGATGCAATCCGTGACTGGGTTTTCCCACAATTCGACAAAAACAAGAAAGAAGGTAACATTCCAGATAGTACCGCCTATGATGTTGCCATTATCGGTGACTACAACATTGGTGGTGATGCTTGGTCTAGCCGCATCTTGATCGAAGAAATTGGCTTGCGTGTTGTCGCCCAATGGTCAGGTGACGGAACTCTCAATGAGATGATCAACACTCCTTCTGTAAAACTGAATCTGGTTCACTGCTACCGCTCCATGAACTACATCAGCCGTCACATGGAAGAAGCCTATGGTATTCCTTGGTTAGAATACAACTTCTTTGGTCCCAACCAAATCGCTGCCTCACTCAGAGAAATCGCTTCTAAGTTTGATGAAACCATTCAAGCAAAAGCCGAAGAAGTGATTGCGAAATACCAAGCCCAGACCGATGCTGTCATTGCCAAATATAAGTCGCGTTTAGAAGGTAAAACCGTGGCTTTGATGGTTGGTGGATTGCGTCCTCGCCACGTTGTTCCTGCGTTCCACGATCTCGGTATGAAGTTGATTGGTACTGGCTACGAGTTTGGTCACAACGACGACTACAAGCGCACCACTCACTACATTGAGAATGGCACTCTGATCTATGACGATGTTTCGGCATACGAGTTTGAAGCCTTCGTCAAAGAACTGAAGCCTGACCTGATCGCCTCTGGCATCAAAGAGAAGTATGTGTTCCAGAAGATGGCGCTACCTTTCCGTCAGATGCACTCTTGGGATTACTCAGGTCCTTACCACGGTTATGACGGCTTTGCGATCTTTGCCCGTGACATGGATCTTGCCCTCAACAGCCCCACTTGGAGCTTAGTTGGCGCTCCTTGGAAAACTGCGGAAGCTGCATAGATCCCCCCCCAGCCCCCCTTGTAAAGGGGAGAGAATAGATCGAGTCCCCCTTTACAAGGGGGATGCCCGATAGGGCAGGGGGATCAAACCTCTGCATTAAACAGAAATTCATGGGTGGGAATTGCAAACTTTCCAAATCCATTCCCATTCAAGAATTTTTCACTCATCTTTCACTCACATTGATTTTCACCTAGATTGGAATTAAAATCATGTCCCAGAATAACGTTAACGACATTCAAGATCACGCTCGGTTATTCCACCAAGACGAATACCAAGAGCTATTTCAAGCAAAGAAAGAATTTGAAGGTGGACATAGTCCCGAAGAAGTTGCTAAGATTGCTGACTGGACGAAGGGTTGGGAATATCGCGAAAAGAATTTTGCTCGTGAAGCCCTCACCGTCAATCCTGCTAAAGCTTGTCAGCCCCTCGGAGCCATCCTAGCCGCAGTTGGCTTTGAAGCTACATTACCCTTCGTGCATGGTTCTCAAGGCTGTGTTTCCTATTTCCGTAGCCACTTCACTCGTCACTTCAAAGAACCCTTCTCAGCAGTATCCTCTTCGATGACCGAAGATGCAGCAGTTTTTGGTGGACAATTGAATATGATTGAAGGCTTGGCAACTTCCTACAATCTCTACAAGCCCAAGATGATTGCGGTCTGCACAACCTGTATGGCAGAAGTAATCGGTGATGACTTACAAGCATTCATCACCAACGCCAAGGCTGCTAATTCAGTTCCTCAAACTTTCCCCGTTCCTTACGCCCATACCCCTAGCTTTGTTGGTTCCCACATCACTGGCTACGACAACATGATCAAGGGTATTCTCTCCAACCTGACCGCAGGTAAAAAGCAAGAAACCACCAACGGTAAGATTAACTTCATCCCCGGCTTTGAAACCTACATTGGCAACCTGCGCGAAATCAAGCGCTATGCTGATTTGATGGATGTTAACTACACCTTGCTTGCGGATAATTCCGAATATCTGGATTCTCCTAATACTGGTGAATACCAAATGTATCCAGGCGGAACCAAGCTAGAAGATGCTGCGGACTCGATCAATGCTGAAGTCACGATCGCATTCCAGTCATACGCCACCACCAAGACCAGAGAATACATCGAATCTGAGTGGAATCAAAAGACCTATGTAAGCCGTCCTGTCGGTATTCGTGGTACTGATGAATTCTTGATGAAGCTTTCGGCTCTAACTGGCAAGCCCATTCCTAAGGAATTGGAAGAAGAAAGAGGTCGTGCCGTTGATGCTCTGACCGATTCTCAAGCATGGTTGCATGGCAAGCGCATTGCTCTCTATGGTGATCCTGACTTGGTAATTGGTTTGGTGCAGTTCCTCTTGGAAGTCGGTGCAGAACCAATTCATATTCTCGTCAGTAACAGCAATGCCAACTTTGAAGGTGAATTACGCGCTCTGCTTGATTCGAGTCCATTCGGTCAGAATGCCACCATCTGGGGTGGTAAGGATCTATGGCACTTGCGATCGCTCCTCTTCACCGAGCCAGTTGATCTCTTGATTGGTAACTCCTACGGTAAATACCTATGGCGCGACACCAAGACTCCTTTGGTACGCATTGGCTATCCTATCTTCGATCGCCATCACCTCCACCGCTATTCCACCTACGGCTATCAAGGCGCAATCAATCTACTCAACTGGATTGTGAATACCATCCTCGATGAACTTGATCGCAACTCGAACATCCCATCAAAGACCGATATTTCCTACGACTTGATTCGTTAGATTTTAGATCCCCCCTAACCCCCCTTATAAAGGCTACTGTGTACACACAAGTCTTCCTGTCTACGTTTTAAGGTTTAGATCCCCCCCAGCCCCCCTTGAAAAAGGGGGGAGAATAAATTAAATTTTCTTCTTCCCCCTTTTCAAGGGGGATTGAGGGGGATCATTAGTAACTCACGATATAGCTGATAACTTGTGTGTACACCGTAGCTTATAAAGGGGAGAAAAGAGATCCCCCTAAATCCCCCTTAAAAAGGGGGACTTAATAAATTCTCCCCCCTTTCATAAGGGGGGCTGGGGGGATCTAACCCCAAACCGTAGACAGATTCATATTGCTTATTTGACGAACGCAATCACAGCAGAAAGTACAGCCAGAGGAGGACGATCATGCTTGACATTCAAATTAACGATACAACCCTGAGAGATGGCGAACAGGCTGCTGGTGTAGCGTTTAGCATTGAAGAGAAAATCGAAATCGCCAAATTCCTCGATCGCATTGGCGTACAAGAATTAGAAGTTGGCATTCCTGCCATGGGTGGGGCAGAAACCGAAGCGATCACCACCATTAATAACTTAGGACTCAAAGCAAAATTACTGGGCTGGAATCGGGCAAATATTTCTGATATTCAAGCTTCCATCGCCTGTGGGTTAAAGCGTGTCCATATTTCAGTACCTGTCTCTGATGTGCAGATTGGACTAATGGCTGACGGTAAGCGGGAAACTGTATTGAAACGTCTGCAAGAAAGTATTGCCTATGCTCTTGATCGCGGTCTATATGTGTCCGTAGGTGGTGCTGATGCCTCCAGAGCCGATGATTATTTCCTATTAGAAGTAGCAGCTTCCGCAGAACAATGGGGCGCTTCTCGCTTCCGTTTTTGCGATACCGTCGGCATTCTCGATCCTTTCAATACCTATCGCAAGATTAAGTTACTGATCAAGGTACTTTTAATTCCTGTAGAGATGCACACCCATAATGATCTAGGCATGGCGACTGCTAATGCTCTGGCAGGTGTTCAGGCAGGAGCGCGATCGCTAAATACTACAGTGAACGGTTTAGGTGAGAGGGCAGGCAATGCGGCTCTCGAAGAGGTGGTGATGGCACTAAAACAAATTCACCGTATCGATTTGGGGATTGAAACCCGTTGCTTCTGGGAACTATCCCAATTGGTCGCCTCGGCATCGCAAAATCCTGTGCCACCTTGGAAAGCGATCGTTGGTAGCAATGCCTTTAGCCATGAATCAGGTATCCACGCCGCAGGAGTTCTCCAAAATCCCAGCAGCTACGAGCCATTTAATCCCGATGAAGTGGGCGCAAAGCGTCATCTAGTTGCTGGCAAACATTCAGGTCGTCATCTCGTCGCGAATTTGCTCCAGCAGCAAGGTGTCGATCTTGCTAAAGATAAAGCGCAATCAGTCTTAGATGCGGTGCGTCAGCGATCGCTCCAAGTTAAGCGCAGTCTCACTTCCGACGAATTACTTAATCTCGTTCAATCAGGGAGATTTGCCCATGCTGTATAACGATGTGGAACTTGATAGTCCTCCAACCTTCGAGATTGGCGAAAAGGTCAGAATTAAGAAGTTAATTCGCAATGATGGCACTTTCCCAGGTAAGGAGATTGGCGAAACTCTTGCTAAGAAAGGAGAAATTGGCTATGTAGTAAATATTGGAACTTTCCTCCAAAGTTCTTATATCTACTCTGTCCACTTTCTCTATACAGGACATATCATCGGCTGTCGTCAAAAAGAATTAGAAATCGTCGAATAATAAGAATCGGTACAAAGCACCGATTCTTATCTAAAATCATCAAGGAAAATTTTATGAAAGTCATGCTACGTCGGAATAACATCGGTCATCTTGTGGTTTATGTGGCTAAAAAAGATTTGGAAGAGGAAGTTGTCAAAGAAGAACAAACCACTGATGGCAAGGTGATGACGCTAGCAAATGGATGGGAACTTGCCTTTGGCAATCTAGAAGAACCGCTAAATTTACCAAAAACCATTGAAGCTAGAAGAATTGCTTAATACTTTCGTGAATTACAAACTATAGCAATGTAAGTTTTGCTTAGTACATAAAACCCAAAAGATGAGTGGCGGTGCTTCGCACCGCCACTCATCTTTTGGGTTTTATGTACTATCTATCTCTTGCGTTGTTATATCTGTCATCTGTCTACCGTGACGAAAATTATGAAATGGCTCCTAGATTAACGTGAGTTCGATAGGGTGCGACCTCAATACAATACAATTATTAGACAGCAGCAGGAAACCCATACTGATTGAGATTGTCCCAGAATTGCTCCCAACGAGTAGAAGTTAAAACTAAAGCTCTTAAACTCAAAATTATGCTC
>NZ_JAYGIF010000158.1:0-39243 GCF_034931345.1 Pseudanabaena sp. CCNP1317
AATTGTAAGTTCGATTTTTACTTTTGTGCCTTCTACACTTATTAACTTTGCCGACATTTTCTTTCTTGATCTCCTTCGTTATTCTTTCATTGTTCTACAATCTTCGTATTATGTCAAGGTCGCACCCGTCCTCGCTAGCGAAAGGATAAAAGCCATGAAAACATTTTTCACTAGCCTAGCCGCAGTCTTGTTACTGGCAGCACCAGCATGGAGTAGCCCGATCGCCCTCATACCTCACCCACCGATCCAATCAGCTACCGTCAGCGCTCCCGAAAAGCTGCACCAAGCAGGACACAATGCCTTTGCTGAAGGACGCTTTGCCGAAGCTGCCTCTCAGTGGCAACAAGCCGCCACTCTCTACCGTCAGCAAGGCGATCGCCTGCATGAAGCAGTTCTCTTAGCCAACCTCGCCTTGACTTATCGCGAACTAGGACAATGGCAAGAAGCAACAAGTGCAATTACCACCAGTCTAGAACTAACTAAGTCTTTGCAACCAGTCACGGCTGATGTACAACGTGCGATCGCCCAAGCATTAGATACGCAGGGTAGTTTAGCTTTTGCACAGGGCAAATCTGAAGTTGCATTGCAAACATGGCAAGAAGCACTGATCTTACATCAACAACTTAGTGACGAACCTGCGCGTATTCGTAACGTCATTAATCAAGCAAGAGCTTACCAGAGACTCGGACTATTCATTCGCTCCCATCAGATGATCGCGATCGCCAATGCATCAGTCATGCAGCAACCCGATTCCCTACTAAAAGTGGAACTTCTCCACCACATCGGTAACATTTTAATGGTAATCGATGAACCTGCCAAATCCCTACCCTATTTGCAACAGAGTCGGCAAATCTTAGCAAAATTGGGAGATAGTCCCGCCGCCCATACACTGAAAAGTGGAATCTTGCGCGATCTCGGTCATCTGGCGCAGACACGAACAGAAGATGAGGACGCACTTGCCACAACCCTTAATTTCTATACCGAAGCAATCACAACTGCCTTCTATCCCCTTGATCGCATTTATGCTCAACTTAGTCTAGCCGACTTACTTATAACAACTAACCAGCAGACAGAACTTGATCACTTACTCATCCAAATGCAGCCCAATATCGAGATGCTGCCCCTCAGTCGCAATGGCATCGAAAACCGTATCCGCTATGCTGAGATTCTGGGGAAACACGGACAACGAGAAGCCGCCGCGCTGCTATTAGCAAAAGCGATCGCCCAAGCTAAAACCCTTGGCGATAACCGCACCCATATTTATGCCCTTGGTACGCTTGGTCATCTGTACGAACAAAATCAACAATTTCCCGAAGCGATATCGCTCACTCGTGAAGCGATCGTCATGGCACAAGCAAACAACACCGACGAACTCACCTATCAGTGGCATTGGCAATTAGCCAGACTGCTCAAAGCCACTGGCAAGAATGAAGAGTCCCTGATATCCTACAATCAAGCTGTCGAAGTACTTAAATCGATTCAAAGTGACTTAGCATCCGCTTCTACTAATGCCCAGTTCTCTTTTCAAGAAAGCGTCGAACCTCTATACCGAGAATATGTGAGCTTGCTCCTCGACACCAGTGGCTCTAACGATAAACAAAACAATCAGCAAAAACTGAAACAGACACAATCGGTGATTGAATCTTTAAAATTTGCCGAATTGGTAAACTTCTTCCGTAATGACTGTCTCAAAACACAGTCGAATGATGTCACAAAAATTGACCGAACCGCCGCCATCGTTTACGTGATTACGCTCAGCGATCGCCTTGAAGTCCTACTTACCCTACCTGATGGAAATATCAAGCGTTACACCACAGCGATCGCGGCATCTGAAGTAGAGTCAAATGCGATCGACTTCCGAACTAATCTCCGAGATGTCAGTTCTCAAGATTATTTGGAATCAGCCCAAACCATCTATAACTGGACAGTCCGTCCTCTCGAAGCCGATCTGGCAAGCAACAAAGTCCAAACCCTTGTGATTGTTTCTGACGACGCACTGCGTAATATTCCCTTTGCCGCCCTACATGACGGCAAACAATTTTTGATTGAGAAATACAATCTTGCTTCATCCCCCGGACTGCAATTATTAGACTCTAAACCGATCTCCAAAAAGCAAATCAATGTATTACTAGTAGGCTTAACCCAGTCGCGCTTTGCTTTCTCCACACTTCCCGCTGTTCAACAAGAACTAGAATCAATTCAAAAAAGAGTTGGCAGCAACAGATCGGAGATACTTCTCAATGACACATTCACTAGCCAAAATCTCCAACATTCTTTACAAGCTTTTCCATTCCCTGTGGTGCATATTGCTACGCACGGACAGTTTAGCTCCAAAGCCATTGACACATTTATCGTGGCATGGGATCGCAAAGTGAATATTGAACAGTTAAATGGAATTTTACGATCGCTAGAACACAATGATACAGAACCATTAGAACTGCTGATTTTAAGCGCTTGTCAAACTGCGACTGGTGATAAGCGATCGGCTTTAGGCTTGGCAGGAATTGCTGTACGAGCAGGAGCGCGGAGCACAATCGGTTCGTTATGGCAAATTAGTGATGATGCTACGGCTATTCTGATGTCTGACTTATATGCCAAACTCGCTGATCGCAATGTCACCAGAGCCGAAGCGCTTCGCTCCTCTCAACTCACCTTACTCAAAAACAAAAAATTTGACCATCCTTACTATTGGTCGCCTTTTATTTTGTTAGGTAATTGGCAATAAAATAGACTCGGATGCTTCGCATCCGAGTCTATTTTCAGGACATTATTCCCATTCAATCGTTCCAGGGGGTTTGGATGTGATATCTAACACCACGCGATTGACACCTTCCACTTCATTGACAATCCGATTAGAAATAATTTCCAACAGATCATAGGGGACCCTTGCCCAATCCGCAGTCATGCCATCTTCACTGGTAACAAGGCGCAAAACGATAGGATGCGAATAAGTCCGCTTATCTCCCATCACACCAACACTACGCACTGTGGGCAACAGCACCGCAAACGCTTGCCAGAGATTATTGTATTGACCTGCACGATTGATTTCTTGACGCACGATCAAGTCAGCATCACGTAAAGTATTTAAGCGATCGCTCGTAATATCACCGATAATCCGAATCGCTAAGCCAGGACCGGGGAACGGCTGACGCTTAACAATCTCTTCGGGAAGTCCAAGCGCTGTACCAACTTTCCGCACTTCATCCTTAAAGAGTTTGCGAAGTGGCTCTACGAGAGTAAATCGCAGATTATCGGGTAAGCCGCCTACATTGTGATGGCTCTTAATTTTGACAGCAACACGTTTACCAGTGACTGGATCAGCGTTTGTATCAGCAGATTCAATTACATCTGGATAAAGAGTGCCTTGAGCAAGGAAGTCAAATGGCCCTAATCTCTGGGATTCTTCCTCAAAAACATTGATAAATTCGCCACCAATAATCTTCCGCTTTTGCTCAGGATCAGTAACTCCCTTGACCCTCTCAAGGAATCTTTCGCGAGCGTTGACATACTCAACATGAATATGGAACTGTTCTTCAAAGAGTTTGACGAGGCGTTCTGGTTCGAGCTTTCGCATGAAGCCTTGATCGATAAACATACAGGTGAGTTTATCGCCGATCGCCTTATGCAATAAAAAGGCAAGTGTGGAAGAATCTACACCACCTGAAAGAGCTAGTAATACCCGCTTATCACCGACTTGAGCGCGGATTTCACGGATCGAATTTTCGATAAAAGCATCAGTTGTCCAACTTGGCTCACATTCACAAATGTGATAAACAAAATTACGAATCATCGCCATCCCACCTGCGGAATGGACGACCTCAGGATGGAACTGTACCCCATATAGCTTTTTGTCATGATCGGCGATCGCCGCACAGGGAGTGTTAGCGGTATGTGCTAATACTTCAAATCCTCTAGGTAAATCAATTACTGAGTCACCATGACTCATCCACATGGTGACACCTGTATCTACATTAGTAAATAAATCAGTGGGATCATCAATTTGTAACTCAGCTTTACCATATTCCCCACGCTCAGCTTGCTCGACCTTACCGCCGAGTTGCTTCGCCATCAGTTGCATTCCATAGCAAACACCTAAAACAGGAATGCCCAAATTAAAAATTTCAGGATCACACTGAGGAGCGCCTGCATCATAAACAGAGTTAGGACCACCTGATAGGATGATGCCTTTGGGGTTAAACTTCAGTAAATCTTCGGCTGATATGTGATAGGTTAAAACCTCAGAATAAACCTGTGTCTCACGGATACGTCGAGCAATTAGCTCCGAGTACTGAGAGCCAAAATCGAGAATAGCGATCATTGAACGACTAGTTATATTGTCTGTGGTACGATCAGAGTCTGGGATAGGGGAATCAGTACTAGAAGAAAGAGAACCTTCAAGATTTAGTACTGCATTCGACGATGTTGGAGGGGAAGAAACCACAGTAGATACCTCTATCTTAATGAGATAGCATTTAATGAGATAGTCAGGCTTTCGGTAAGCCTATCGCTGCGAAAAAGTAGCTATTCCTACAATGCTAGCAAAACGGTACGTCTTTATGGTGAAAAAAATGCGTAAAAAAGTTATGACTGCGATCGCATTGTTACCTATTTCTACACTATCAATTTTAGCGATACCAGTTTTTGTAGGTAACAATCAAAATTTTCTCTCTAACAGTTTTTTAAATTCCTCAGCAGGAGCCGTGCAGTTACGTGATGGCAAAACCTATTTTGTACAACTGCCATTTCTTTTAGGGGCGGAAACCACTGTAAATCGGATTTATTCTCGGAGTGCGATTTATTACTTTGCGATCGCCTTACCTGAAAATATGGGGGAGCCTTTACAAAAGCTAGAAGTTACTCAAACAGAAGGTTTTGATGCGGTTGATTTTCTGAGCAATGAAACGATCGCTTATTTGCAGTTGTCTTCAGGAGAGCGTATCGCTATTTCTAGTAAAACTGAGATTTTGCCAAGTCAAAATCGCGATAAAGTGATAATTACTTTTGACCCGCCAATTCCTGCCAGCAATCAGCTTAACAGTAAGCTAATTGTAGGACTGCGACCTGTCCGCAATCCTCGTTATGATGGTGTTTACCTCTTTGGAGTGACTGCATTTCCTCAAGGTGATCGCCCAAATTCACAATTTCTTGGTTATGGCAGGCTCAGTTTCTACGATTCACGTTATTACTGATGTTACGTGGAACTCAGATAATGAACCTCTAGCTGTTAGCATAACAGGGCAACCACGGGGGGATTGCCCCTACCTGTAAATTTTAGATCTTGTAGGGGCTGTGCCCCCGTGCCAGCCCTAGACTTACGCCATCGCAAGAATTCCTTCCACGTAACATCAGTTATTAGTTATTTAGTTGAGTAGGGTGGGCATTGCCCACCCTACTCAACTAACAGGGTGTTTTATAAAAAAACATTGACGTTTGCTATACACTATTGGCAGATAGTAACTAGATAAATAACTATGACCTTCACAACAGAATCGCCCATAACTCCTGTAGAAGCAGAGTCTAGTTTTGCACCCCCGACTAATCACATTGTGCAAACGATCCAGACTGTCATCGCCAGTATGGATGCTGACAATTCGGCTCTTGAAAACCAGACCGAGGATACGTGGAAATTTCAATATGGCACTGTAGAGGTAGTTGTCAACATTACTGGAACTGAGCCTGATGATACCTTTACTGTTTTTTCGACAGTACTGGCTGCACCATTTAAAGATGAAGCAAAAATGACACGCTGGCTTTTAGAGAAAAACGCTGCTGATACCTTTGAAGCTCGTTATGCAATCCAGAACGATCAAGTACTGGTATTGTGTTCCCGCTCTGTCGAGGATCTTTCACCTGCGGAAATTTCTCGGATCATCACGATTGTGGCAGCGATCGCTGATGACAATGACGAAGTATTAAAAGAAAATTTTGGCGCATAGAACTGTGTTTTATAAGAAAGTATCCCTTGGGTACTTTCTTGTCATTTTTATAAATTCATGAACAAACAATGGCAGCTTGTTCCTTATTCCGAGATATCGGGAAAGTTGCAAATGGCTCTTGATAATTCTTTGCTCGATCTTCATAGTCAAGATCCGCAATCACCATCAATTTTAAGATTTTATCGCTGGACTCCACCCGCAATTTCTTTAGGGCTTCATCAAAAGCAATATCCCGTTCGTTGGAATGCGATCGCTCAAAAGCATAATCTCGATATCGTTCGTCGTCCGAGTGGGGGGCGTGCTGTGCTGCATCAAGGCGAGTTGACTTATGCAGTAATTACCAGTGCTGATATTTGTGGGGATAAAGTTGGTGAGTTTGATGACAATACCTTTGGCAGAAAGCGATCGCATCGTGAGATCTACGAATATATCAGCGAATTTCTCATTCAAGGTTTTGCCAAGTTGGGGATTAATCTAAGCTATGGCAAGGCAGGGCGGGGCTATATTCACAATCCCAGTTGCTTCTCCACAGCAACCAATGCGGATCTAGTAATTGCGGACGGACGCAAACTGATCGGTAGCGCTCAAGTGTATCGTCATAATTCAGTTTTGCAGCACGGATCAATCTCGATCAATCCTAATTACAGGTTATTGACAGAGCTATTTCAAGCAGAAGTTCCAATTGTTGGTTACCAAGAACTGGCATGGAATACCCACAAAGACTTAGCCGTAGAAATTATCGATGTTCTATCTCAATCGGCGCGGGATTACTTTCAGGCGGAGTTCTTGTAGTTCTGCTGGAGTCAAATTTCGCCATTGTCCCACAGCTAGATCTCCTAAACTTAAATGGGCGATCGCTACACGTACTAGTCGCAAAGTCGGGAAACCAACTGCTGCTGTCATTTTCCTAACTTGTCGATTTTTTCCTTCGGTTAATGTCATCTCAATCCATGCTGTAGGAATATTGGCGCGAAATCGAATAGGCGGAATCCTTTCTGGTAAATCTGGGTCAGTATCTAATAAATTAGCGATCGCTGGTTTAGTCCGATATCCTTGGATGGTCACCCCATTACGCAATTTCTGTAAAGCTGCTTCAGTGGGAATGTTTTCTACTTGTACCCAATAGGTTCGGGGATGTTCAAACTGGGGATCGATTAAGCGATGCTTTAACTGTCCATCATTGGTGAGGAGTAACAATCCTTCACTGTCAAAATCCAATCTTCCTACTGAATACACTTCAGGGATATCAATATATTCCTTTAAAGTAGGACGGGGAGATCCACTATCGTTAGTAAACTGACAGAGAACGCCATAGGGTTTATAGAAAACAATATATTTGGGAATGTATTTGGGAATATCGGGGCGATCGCTCATAAATTTTTTAGAGAATAAAAAAGCTCGCACTGCGAGCTTTTTTATTCTAATCTAGCGCTGTGGCTTACCAAATACTTGTACCCAGTAATGCCGATAGGGGGAGTTGGACGCATTCGCATATCCAAATCCAATCTCTGTAAACTTAGCATTGAGAATATTGGCACGATGTCCAGAGCTATTCATCCATTGTCGAATTGTTCCTTCAGGTGTAGCTTTACCTGCGGCAATATTTTCGCCTAATGCCGAATATTTATAGCCAGTCCTCTTAGCTCTGTCTACCATACTTGAACCATTCAGCCCTGTATGGCTAAAATAATTATTCCTTGCCATATCTCCAGCATGTGACTGAGCTGCGCTTGTCAATTGTGAAGATAGCTTTAGTGGAGGCAAACCGACTTTTTTCCGTTCTAAGTTCGTCAACTTTAATAACTCAGCTTCAAAGCTGACTCGACTAGTACTTTGGCTGATGTTACGAATAGATTGGATTGGGGAAACTTGTTTTTGTTGTTTGAGTGAAGATGTCGCACCTAACTCAGATGTGATCGCCATTGTCCCCCCAAATACCAAAAGGCTACAGCAGACTAAAGTTGATTTCATAAAATTAGTTGCACAACTTGTGAATAAATACACATGGTTATTGACTTTGCCATCACTTAAGGGTTCCCATATTAAAGAACGTAAGTTACAGGCTCTAAAAAAATTTAAGTTTTAAAAATATGCAACGAAATATTTAGGTAACACAAATGACACCTTACCAAGACCACACAACAATTGGTTGCGCTGAATGTACAAAGGGAGCGGGATTAGGATTTGACTTTACGATGGCATTTCAACCAATTGTTAACACTACTACCAAGGAAGTTTTTGCCCAAGAGGCTTTAGTTAGGGGGATCAATCAGGAGCCTGCGGGTGAAATTTTGGCGCGAATCAATGATGACAATCGCTATCGCTTTGATCAAGCTTGTCGAGTCAAGGCAGTGCAATTGGGGGCGAAGCTAAATATTAAATCTTTTGTCAGTATTAATTTTTTGCCAAATGCAGTTTATCGTCCTGAATTATGTATTCGGACAACTCTTGAAGCTGCTGAGACCTTTGGGTTTCCTGTTGACCGTATTATCTTTGAGATTACTGAAGGAGAGAAAATTGAGGATCATGGACATCTTCGAGAAATTGTTCAATACTATCGACAACAGGGTTTTTTAACAGCGATCGATGACTTTGGGGCGGGCTACTCAGGGCTTAACTTATTAGCTGAGTTCCAAACTGATTTAGTCAAGTTAGATATGGGTTTAATTCGCCACATTGATCAAAATAAGGGTCGCAAAGCGATCGTTAAAGGAATTATTCAAGTATGTAAAGAGTTAGATATTAAGGTGATCGCTGAAGGCGTTGAGACCTACGAAGAGCTAAATATTCTCCAATCTTTTGGAATTGAGCTATTCCAAGGTTATTATTTTGCCAAGCCAAAATTTCAAGGTTTAGCGGCTCTAAATAATCTATAGCAATCCTACATGGTTTGAGAGAGTGCGCCCCTTCGGGGCGCACTCTCTCAAACCCTTGCCTTTCTCACGATTCATTTGGGATTTCTATATCTGGACAAACTAAAACCCAATAGAGAGTTGCGGCGCGAAGCGCCGCAACTCTCTATTGGGTCTATACCTTCACAGAAATTGACATTTATTGATATTTATATAACGTTTCAATCTTGATATATCACTCTATTTGTAGATGACGATCCCCATCAGTCAACCTAGTGTGAGATATTGACAGCTCAGAAAACGTAGAATTCAAGTAATAACCATGATTCATCAATTAGCAGTTCGCTTAGGTGTGTCGTGTGTGCTACTCGCAACCTTGCCTTTGGCTACAGACGAAATAGTTAAATATGTTCAAGCTCCTCATATTTTTTCAGGAATTGGAGCGATCGCATCATGTGTTGGAGCCTGTGTACCAGTTTTAACCCTATTTCGCAATTCCGATTAAGCCCAGCGACCAATCACAATCCGCACCGTCCCGTCTTCTAATAATTCCTGTTGCTCGATCGCAAAGCCTTGTTGAGTAGCACTCTCTAAAACTATTTGAGTAGCGTATTGCTGATTTAGTTCGCCTAGAAATTCCTCAATATTCATCGCTAAGCCCCACATGTCAGCGATGAGTTCATAGCGATCGCCTACTTTCCGAAAGCCAATGTCATAGGCATTAGGCATGGGGATCACATAGTCGGCTGTAGTAGCATCGCCAAGGTATCCGCGCACTAAAGTGTTTTGCTTGATAGGATAGCCTAACGATTGCAACGCTTGCTCAAGTAAGTCACCATTTTTGATTTCGATGGCGATCGTAGTAAAGTGGGACATAAAATTTTGAATAAAGGAAGCGCAAAGCACTGCATTTATTCTAAGTTAATTGCGAATTTTCGTAATTCTTGAAGTAATTGTTCATCATTAGACGCAGTTCTTGCACCAGACTCAGCCGCCCATTGTTTGAGGGATTCGATTTGCTGTGAGGCGATCGCTGCTAATGGGACAGTCTCCTCGATCGCACTAATGATATCTTCGGTGGTGAAATCTTCGCGGTTGCCACTGCTACCCCGCCCAAAAGCGCGATGAATACCATCAATAATTACTTGTTCAATTTCTGCCCCACTAAAGTTTTTGGTATGTCGTGATAAAAGCATCAGATCAAACTCGCGCAAACGACTGGGGCGTAATTTTTGTAGGTGCACTTTAAAAATTTCTTGCCGTTCCGATTCGGTGGGTAAATTTAAAAAGAAGATTTCATCAAATCTTCCTTTTCGCAAAAGTTCGGCTGGCAAAATTCGGACATTATTAGCTGTGGCAACAATAAAAACTGGGGCAGTTTTTTCTTGCATCCAAGTGATCAATGTTCCAAATACACGCCGACTTGCGCCCGAGTCCCCGTCAGTAGATACATTGGCATTACCAAAGGCTTTATCGATCTCATCAATCCACAATACACAGGGGGCAGTTGCCTCAGCAAGTTGGATCATCTGCCGCATCCGACTCTCACTCTCACCTACAAAACTCCCAAATAGCCTGCCGATATCCAGACGCAATAATGGTAATCGCCATTCATTAGCGATCGTTTTTGCTGATAAAGATTTGCCAGTACCTTGAATGCCGACCAATAAAACACCCTTGGGCGTGGGAATACCATAGCGCTTTGCCTCTTCCGTAAAAGCATCCCGTCGAATCCTTACCCATTGCTTGAGATTGTCTAAACCGCCCACATTTTTCAGCGATTCGTTAACGGTAAAAAATTCTAAAATTCCCGTCTGTCTGATCGCTTGTTGCTTTTCGGCAAGGACAGCATCAATGTCAGCATCGTTAACTTGCTCTTTTTCGGCGATCGCCTTAGCTAAAACTCTTTGAATACGGGTACGGCTCAAACCCTGACAAGCCTTGACTAGTTGCTCCAAGGCTAATTTAGACAAATTCAGTTTATTTGGTGAGATTTTTTGCTTGATTAAATATTCGATTTCGGCGATCGCAGGCAAAGGAAAATCGATGGCTGTAATTTCTTCGGTCAATTCAGGCGGTATTTCTAGGACATGACTAGTTAAAGCGATAGTGCGGCGATCAAGTTTCAGATCCCGAGCAAGATTTTTTAACTCACGAATAATCGGAATGTGGCGATCGTGATGGGGATATTTAAGAATCGGATGCAAATCTCGCAACACATATAAGACATTATCGCCATCCTTAGTTGCCTTATCCCGTTGAGCAATCCGTGACAAAGCCGCCATCACCGATCCTTTATCCGCATTATTGTCGTTCCAGCCTCTGGCAATGTCCCAAAACAAGATTCTGCGGCTAGGACTAGATTGCAAAGCTACCTCTGTCAAAATGTCTTCAACAGGCTCTTCTTCGGCTGTAACTATATATATCAGTGGATATTTGGCGCGGAGTAATAAATCAAACTGCTCTATCAGAGCTTGATAGACTCTGCTTTTGAGGGGAGATACTGGAATTATTGGCGATTGTGGCGACATATTGGCAAGTATAGCAATAAGCAAAGTAGGGTGGGCAATGCCCACCCTACTTCTGGAATAAAAATCAATGTTTTCAGCGCCTTCGGCGCTGGGAACATTATTAGGCTGCTGCGAGTACTTGCTCTTCGAGTTTGGCTAGTCTGTCAGTGAGTAGCTCCTCTAAGGTAACTAGTGCTTTAGAAAAACCCTTGATTCCTTCATCAAGCTTTTCGGCTGCCATGCGATCGCTAGCGTGCATCGCTTCAAAAGTCGCCTTATCCATGGGGATTTGGGCAATATCGGCATGAGAAGCAATTTCGGGATCAAGTTTGCGGACTAGTTCGCCTTGGGTATGGTGTAGCTCATCCAGTAAAGCAGGGGAAATTGTCAACAAATCACAGCCCGCCAGCTCAACGATCTCGCCCATATTGCGAAAACTTGCGCCCATGATTTCGGTTTTATAACCAAACTTTTTGTAGTAGTTATAAATTCTCGCCACTGATAATACCCCTGGGTCTTCGGCAGCAGGATAGCTATCTCTACCTGTATCTTTTTTGTACCAATCGAGAATCCGTCCTACAAAGGGTGAAATTAATTTCACGCCTGCCTCAGCACAGGCGATCGCTTGGTGTAACCCAAATAGCAAGGTCAAATTGCAATGAATACTTTCTTTTTCAAGTGATTCGGCAGCTTTGATCCCTTCCCAAGTTGAGGCGATTTTGATCAAGATGCGATCGCGGGAAATCCCATGAGCCTCATACTGTGAAATTAAATAATGCGCCTTAGCGATCGTTGCTTCGGTGTTGTAAGACAAACGCGCATCTACCTCAGTGGAAACACGACCAGGAATAATTTGCAAAATCCTCATCCCAAAGGCGATCGCTAAGCGATCAAAAGCTAAAGAAACCACTTGAGTTGGTAGAGCCTCTTTACCTAGATCTTTTCTAGCTTCTAGTAAGGTCTCGTCAACAATCTCTTGATATTGGGGCATCTGAGCCGCCGCAGTAATCAAGGATGGGTTTGTGGTTGCATCTTGAGGTTTCACCATCTCAATCGCATGGATATCACCTGTATCGGCAACCACTACAGTCATTTCACGCAACTGATCGAGAAAACTTTTGGGCAAATCATTAGGCATCATGTCCTCCATAGCACCAGTCATCACTGGCTACCTTTGCACGCCTATCTTAACCTTAACAATTTTGAGGGTTAGGCAACCTTTAGGGAAACTACAAGATCACTGCCTGAATAGGGGAGAAAACATGATGTTTGCGAATTTAATAAAGTTTTATTAAGAAAAATGTAGATCTCATTGACTTAATAAACTGAGCTAATTTGTCTAAATTTATTGCAGAGTCAAGGATTGAGCTGATTTGAGACATTCTAAACAATTGTTACAAAGACTCTAGAGCGACACAAACGTAAATCTATAATTACGACATCGTGGCTTAGGTTCTCTTGTTAAAGCAGTACTTATCTCATTCATAGATTCAGCACTATGAGAGAACTAGCCTAATCGTTTAATCTACTTTGTCTTAACAGTCTGAGAGAGGAAAATTTTCATGACAATGACTCCTCAAAAGCCAGACACAGAGGTAAAGGTATCGGTTGATCGTGATGTAGTACCTACTTCCTTCGAGAAGTGGGGACAACCTGGTCACTTCGATCGCACCCTTAAGAAGGGACCAAAAACCACCACATGGATTTGGGATCTTCATGCCAATGTGCATGACTTTGACAGTTTCACAACCGAAGAAGATACTGCCCGTAAGATCTTCTCCGCTCACTTTGGGCACCTAGGTATTATCTTTATCTGGCTCAGTGGTATGTATTACCACGGAGCAAAATTCTCTAACTACACTGGTTGGCTTGCCGATCCAGTCAACATCAAACCCAGCGCCCAAGTGGTCTGGAATGTTGTCGGACAAGATATCTTGAATGGCGATGTTGGCGGCGGTTTCCAAGGTATTCAAATCACTTCTGGTTTGTTCCACCTTTGGAGAGCATCTGGTATCACTACCGAGTATCAACTCCTCTGCACCGCAATTGGCGGTTTGGTGATGGCAGGTTTGATGTTCTTCGCTGGTTGGTTTCACTACCACAAGGCAGCTCCTAAACTTGAGTGGTTTAAGAATGCTGAATCGATGATGAACCACCACTTGGCTGGTTTGCTCGGTTTAGGTTCTCTTGGTTGGGCTGGTCATCAGATCCACGTATCGATTCCTGTCAACTATTACCTTGACAAAGGCGTAGCTGCGACTCAGATACCTGCACCCCATGAGTTCATTCTTAATCCTTCCTTAATGTCGGATATTTTCCCAAGCTTTGCTCAAGGTTTGACTCCTTTCTTTTCCTTGAACTGGGGCGTTTATGCGGACTTCTTGACCTTTAAGGGTGGTTTGAATCCTCAAACTGGTGCTTTGTGGTTGACTGACCAAGCTCACCATCACCTTGCGATCGCTACACTTTTCATCATCGCTGGTCATATGTACCGCACCAACTGGGGTATCGGTCACAGCATGAAGGAAATGCTTGAAGCTCACAAGGGACCTCTAACTGGAGAAGGTCACAAGGGCTTGTATGAAATCTTCACAACCTCTTGGCACGCTCAGTTATCTTGGAACTTAGCTTTGATGGGTTCTTTGAGCATCATCGTTGCACAACACATGTATGCAATGCCTGCTTATCCCTACATTGCTACTGACTACGCAACTCAAGTTTCACTATTTACACATCACATGTGGATTGGCGGCTTCTTGATCTGTGGTGGTGCTGCTCACGCTGGTATCTTCATGGTTCGTGATTACGATCCTGCTAAGAATGTAAACAACTTGCTTGATCGCGTGCTTCGTCATCGTGATGCAATTATTTCTCATCTCAACTGGGTATGTATATTCCTTGGCTTCCACAGCTTTGGTCTCTACATCCACAACGACACCATGCGTGCGTTGGGTCGTCCTCAAGACATGTTCTCTGACACTGCAATTCAGTTGAAGCCTGTATTCGCTAATTGGATTCAAGGTATTCATGCTGCTGCTGCTGGTACAACTGCTCCTTATGCAGGCGCTAGTGTTAGCCCCATCTTCGGTGGTGAAACCCTCGTTGTCGGCGGTAAAGTTGCAGTTGCACACATGGCTCTTGGTACGGCTGACTTCTTGGTTCACCACATCCATGCATTCACCATTCACGTTACTGTCTTAATTTTGTTGAAAGGCGTGCTTTATGCGCGTAGCTCTCGCTTAATTCCAGACAAAGCTGAACTCGGCTTCCGCTTCCCTTGCGACGGTCCTGGTCGTGGCGGTACATGTCAAGTTTCGGCATGGGATCACGTATTCCTAGGTCTTTTCTGGATGTACAACTGTATTTCCGTTGTCATCTTCCACTTCTCTTGGAAAATGCAGTCCGACATTTTCGGTACTGTTGATGCAAGCGGCACAATCACCAATATGGCTGGTGGTAACTTTGCACAGAGTGCATTGACCATCAATGGCTGGTTGCGTGACTTCTTGTGGGCGCAAGCTTCTAACGTAATCCAATCCTACGGCTCGGCATTGTCGGCTTACGGTTTGATCTTCTTAGGCGCTCACTTCATCTGGGCATTTAGCCTCATGTTCCTGTTCAGTGGTCGTGGCTACTGGCAAGAATTGATCGAGTCAATCGTTTGGGCTCACAACAAGCTCAACGTTGCTCCTGCTATTTCTCCTCGCGCTTTGAGCATTACTCAAGGTCGTGCAGTGGGTCTAGCTCACTACCTATTAGGTGGAATTGCCACAACTTGGGCATTCTTCCTAGCCCGTTACGGTGCACTTGGCTAATATTAACGGAGAAATTGAAGTAATTATGGCAACGAAATTTCCTAAGTTTAGCCAGGCTCTCGCACAGGATCCAACAACCCGTCGGATCTGGTATGCGATCGCCACAGCGAACGATTTTGAAAGTCACGATGGTGTTACCGAAGAAAGTCTTTACCAAAAGATTTTTGCTTCTCACTTCGGACATCTGGCAATCATCTTCCTGTGGACATCTGGCAACCTGTTTCACGTAGCGTGGCAGGGTAACTTCGAGCAATGGATTCAAAATCCTCTCACTACACGTCCGATCGCCCATGCGATTTGGGACCCTCATTTCGGTAAAGCGGCTGTTGAAGCATTCACTCAAACTGATGCTGCTGGCCCCGTAAACATCGCTTATTCGGGTGTTTACCATTGGTGGTACACCATCGGTATGCGTACCAACGCTGAACTATTCACTGGCGCAATCTGGATGCTAGTTTTTGCCGCCGTCTTGCTATTTGCAGGTTGGTTGCACCTTCAGCCCAGCTTCCGTCCTAGCCTTTCTTGGTTCAAGAATGCTGAGTCTCGTCTAAACCACCACTTGGCTGGTTTGTTCGGAGCTAGCTCCTTGGCATGGACTGGTCACATGGTTCACGTTGCGATTCCTGAATCTCGCGGTATCCATGTCGGTTGGGATAACTTCTTGAGCGTTCCTCCTCATCCAGCTGGTCTTGCACCTTTCTTCACTGGCAACTGGGGCGTATATGCTCAGGATCCCGATACCGCAGGGCATGTGTTTGGTACATCTCAAGGTGCTGGTACTGCAATCCTGACCTTCCTTGGTGGTTTCCATCCTCAAACTGAATCTCTTTGGATGACTGATATCGCGCATCACCACTTGGCGATCGCGGTTCTGTTCATCGTTGCTGGTCACATGTACCGTACCAACTTTGGCATCGGTCACAGCATGAAGACCATCATGGAAGCCCACAATCCTCCTAAAGGTACTCCTTTTGGTGGCATGATCGGTGAAGGTCACAAGGGTATGTATGACACTTACAATAACTCGCTTCATTTCCAACTTGGTTGGCATTTGGCTTGCTTGGGTGTTGTAACTTCCTTGGTTGCTCAGCACATGTACTCAATGCCTTCGTATGCATTCATTGCTAAAGACTTCACCACACAGGCTGCTTTGTATACTCATCACCAATACATTGCTGGCTTCTTGATGGTTGGTGCATTTGCTCACGGTGCGATCTTCTTCGTTCGTGACTACGATCCTGAGGCTAACAAGAATAACGTTCTTGCACGGATGCTTGAGCATAAGGAAGCTCTAATTTCTCACTTAAGTTGGGTTTCCTTGTTCTTAGGCTTCCACACCCTTGGCATCTACGTCCACAATGACGTAATGCAAGCTTTTGGAACTCCTGAAAAGCAAATCTTGATCGAGCCTGTTTTCGCTC
The DNA here is from genome assembly GCF_034931345.1 of Pseudanabaena sp. CCNP1317. NCBI lineage: Bacteria > Bacillati > Cyanobacteriota > Cyanophyceae > Pseudanabaenales > Pseudanabaenaceae > Pseudanabaena > Pseudanabaena sp. CCNP1317. The sequence continues at coordinate 16,535 of NZ_JAYGIF010000158.1, forward strand.
AATGGATTCAAGCTGCTCACGGTAAAGCATTGTATGGATTTGATGTCCTACTTTCTAACCCTGATAGCATTGCTGCAACAGCTTGGCCAAATAGCGGTAACGTTTGGTTGTCTGGTTGGTTGGCTGGTATTAACGCTGGTGATAACTCTTTGTTCCTCACCGTTGGTCCTGGCGACTTCCTAGTTCACCATGCGATCGCTTTAGGTCTACACACCACCACCTTGATTTTGGTTAAGGGCGCGTTGGATGCTCGCGGTTCTAAGCTCATGCCAGACAAAAAAGACTTTGGCTACAGCTTCCCTTGCGACGGTCCTGGTCGTGGCGGTACTTGTGATATCTCTGCATGGGATTCCTTCTACCTCGCTATGTTCTGGATGTTGAATACCATCGGTTGGACAACCTTCTACTGGCACTGGAAACACCTCGGTGTATGGCAAGGTAACGTTGCTCAGTTCAACGAATCCTCTGTCACAATCATGGGCTGGCTCCGTGACTACCTATGGCTCAACTCTGCACAGTTGATCAATGGCTATAATCCCTATGGTATGAACAATATCTCTGTTTGGGCTTGGATGTTCCTCTTTGGACACCTCGTTTGGGCAACTGGATTCATGTTCTTGATCTCTTGGCGTGGTTACTGGCAAGAATTGATCGAAACCCTTGTATGGGCGCACCAACGCACTCCTCTTGCAAGTTTGGTTCAGTGGAAAGACAAGCCTGTGGCTCTCTCCATCGTTCAAGCTCGTTTGGTTGGCTTGGCTCACTTCACGATTGGCTACATTGTCACCTATGCAGCATTCTTGATTGCGTCTACTTCAACGGCTTTTGGTTAATACTAGACTGCTAGTTAATAAAAAACTCCCTCACGGTAACGTGGGGGAGTTTTTTATTACAGAAATTACCAATCAAATCCAAACCCAGTAAGATTTTTAAGTTATACCAAAACAAAAAATGGCTACGCCATTTTTTGTTTTTAAAACCCTTACTGGGTTTGGTTTTCAATTCACAAAAGTGTTGCTACACTTTCGTGAATTGGTATTAACTCTCATCATGAAAACGATTCTAGTGTTTTCAGCACCAAAGGTTAAATATATGGCTGTCGCCATTCTTGTTAGGACATAAAACCCAAATAGCGTGAGGCAATGCTTCGCACCGCCTCACGCTATTTGGGTTTTGAGTTGTCTTAATACAGGTGGCTATAGCTATAGCAACGCAAGAGATAGATATGACAAATCAAAACTAAAAAGATAAGTGACGGCGTGAAGCGCCGCCACTCATCTTTTTGGTTTTATGTCCTAAGCAAAACTTACATTGCTATATAACAAAAAATCGGTTTTTATAATGAGAACTGATGCTAATTATGGAGATAATTAATTTAAAAATGCTCAATACTAATTTCTACTGATATCAGTAAACCAATAAACACATGTCAAAATTGTCACAACATCTTGCATCTAAGTTGAGGAGCTTTGTTTTTGCATTTGGCTCAATCTCTTTAACGGCAGCACTTACCGATCAGGCGATCGCCCAGTCTGTTATTCCTAAAGCCCCACATCGCAGCGATGAATGTGAAATTCTAATTGTGGGTGGTGGTGTCGCAGGCACAGCAGCCGCCTATGAAGGATTGCTAGCAGGACGAACTGTTTGCATGACTGAGATTACGGATTGGGTCGGTGGACAGATAACTGCTCAAGGTACATCGGCTTTAGATGAAGCGAAAAAACAGCGCAATCTCTGGTTTTTCCCTCAAGGTTACACAGAATTTCGGAAGAGGATTGAGCAGAACTATGGCAAATTGAACGCGGGAGATTGTTGGGTAAGTGTATCATGTTTCATTCCCAATACTGCTCAGAAAATATTAGTGGGAATGTTGCAGGAAGTAGCACAAAAGGGAAATGGCAAATTGAAATGGTTCCCGAATACAGTAATTAAAAAGTTGGAAATGAGTCCTGACGGGAAACAGATTGATGGCGCGATCGCAATACAACATAGTCCCGCACCAAATACACCACCGCTAAATACTGAGCCACTTTCATCAATCATTGAAGATGCTTATCGCTACGAAAATTCATCACGATTAAACAAACAAATTATTCGATTCATTCCGCTTGCCAGTACTGAAAAGCGTCCTACTGATTGGTTTGTGATTGATTCGACGGAAACAGGGGAAATTATTGCTTTAGCTGATGTTCCTTATCGTTTGGGTATCGATCCGCGATCGCACCTCAATCCATCATCGCCCGTCACCGAGAATGATCCATACTGCACACAAGGCTTTACCTATACCTTTGCAATGGAGCAAACTGCTGAGGCTCAACCACAGCAAAAGCCCAGTTTTTACGATCGCTACTTGCCCTATTACGGCTCTGACCCTAAGCCTAATCTGGCTAACTTTGATACGATCTTTACCTATCGCCGTATTTGGAGCGCTGCCACTGAAAATCCGAAAAAGAATGCCTTTGGGGTTTCGCCCATGAAAGCAGGTGATATCTCCATGCAGAACTGGGTTTGGGGTAATGATTATCGTCCAGGGACTGACAAAGATAATCTTATTTATTCGAGAGCGCAGTTATTGCGATCGGGACAATTGGAGCCAAATGGATGGATGGGAGGTTTAAGAACGGAAACTCTCAAAAGTGGTGAAGAAATTGCCCTTGGTTTTTACTATTGGCTAGTTGCAGGCACAACCGACTCACAGCAAAAAACTGATTGGAAAAAGCCTTTCCCTAATCATCGTTTGCTGACTGGCTTCGATTCGCCAATGGGAACTTCGCATGGACTGTCCAAATATCCCTACATTCGCGAGTCCCGTAGAATCATCGGTCGTCCATCCTACGGTTATCCTGAAGGCTTCAGCATGTCTGAAATCGATGTATCACAAGTAGATTTTAGTACTGAACTATATCGCACGAAACTCTCTGAGCAAACCTATCGCAGTTTATGGAAAGCACTAGCAGGTTTAGAGTCAGCTAGTGCCATTAGAAATAATACTGAGCCGCAAAAGATTTCCCGCCGCACTCGTTCTACGATTTATCCTGATGCGATCGGGATTGCTCAATATTATCTAGATTTCCATCCTTGCCTAACCGAATATCCTGTCGAAAAAGCTGGTAACACAGAAAGAGCAGGAGTTCGTAACGGTCACGGGCCAGCGTTCCCAGGACAAATTCCTTTGCGATCGCTAATTCCTCAAAAAGTCGATAATCTGATCGTGTCTGGTAAAAACATCGCCTTTAGTTACATCGTTGCCGCAGGTTATCGTGTCCATTCCTACGAGTGGTCAGTGGGAGCCGCTGCTGCAACAACTGCATCCTTTGCACTAGCCGAAGGTATGCTTCCCTATCAACTAGTTGAAGATTTGCCGCGAGTGAGTCCTAAGCTTTCGCAATTACAACAAATGCTAGTGAAAAATAATAATGCGATCGCTTTCCCAGACACTTCTATTTTTAATCTCAATTGGAGTGATTGGAAGATTTGGTAAATAAAAACGAGAAGACGAATAACGGCGCTTCGCGCCGCCACGCATCTTCTGGTTTTATTTACTAACAAGACTGGCGACAGTTATTAAAAACAGCCATGCAAAGCATGGCTGCTTTTAATAACTGATGTTACGTGGAAGGAATTCCTGTCATAGCAAAGGTCTAGGGCTGGCACGGGGGCACAGCCCCTACAGTAACCTCTAAATTTTGAGGTAGGGGCAATCCCCCCGTGGTTGCCCTGTCGTGCTAGCAACAAGAGATTCATTATCTGAGTTCCACGTAACATCAGTTAATAAATGGTTTCGTCTTCTTTCCGCCAAGCAGGATCGACGATACAGATAAATACAATTGGCTCATCACCGATATTCTTGAGAAATTGTTTAGCATCTGGTGGAATATATACTGCATCACCAGACTCGATCTCACGAATCTCTTCATCAATGTGCATTTCTCCTCTGCCACTGAGAATGTAATACACCTCAGAAGTTGTCAGAGAATGTCGCTGCGAAGTCTCGCCCACAGGCAAAATGGCATGGGCTAGGCTATAACGCAGGTTAATCGCCTGTTTGTCAGGATGCAATAATTCGCGCAATATGGTCGAATCGCCAGCGATGAACTCTGGACAATCCAGCAATTTTTGGATCAACATTGAAACATCTTAAATAAATTTTCTGAGCAATAGAGCGACGCTTTGCGCCGCCCTAGAATTACTTGATCGCTTGGACATCCTTAGTAGCAAAACCGTGGGCGCTTAATTCTTTATTGAGGGCGATCGGATTCTTGACGCGATCAACAAACAAGACCCCATTCAAGTGATCCATTTCATGCTGAATTACTCTTGCTAGCAATCCATCGGCAATAAGATGCTTCGGTCTACCATCTTCATCGCGATAAGAGACTTCAATGCGATCGGGACGCACAACATCAAGAAATACTTCAGGAATGCTCAAACAGCCTTCTTCGCCAGTAACAAGATCACCACCCGAAGACTTCACTTCAGGATTAATCATTACTAAAGGCGGCTTACTTTCATCCTTGAGTTCAATATCAATGACAAGTAATTGTTTGTTAATCCCCACCTGTGGTGCAGCCAGACCGATGCCATCGTTGCTATACATGGTCTGGAGCATTTCCACAATAGTCTGACGAATCTCGTCGTTGACTTTGCTAATGCGCTTAGCTGGCTGACGTAATACGCGATCGCCTAGGGTATGGACTTGCAGTGGTGGATTTTTGAGTTTTTGCTTAGGGACTTTTATGGAAATTGCAGACATTGCCGATCAGCTTGTAAATATAAGCTTGTAGTTAACTACCTATATTTTGGCATATTGCATTGCTTGTTCGACAATTAACGTACTTTGACAGAATGGCGGCGCAAAGCGCCGCCATTCTGTTAACTTTTATAGTTTACCGATCGCATATTCGATGAGTTTGAGCAAAGACTTACTCATCTGCTCAAAGCCTTGGCGTTTAAGTGCGGATATGGCGATCGCATCGGGATATTTCTCTAAGATTGCCTTGGGATCTTCAACAGCATCGATTTTATTGAAAACCAACAGGATTGGACCAACGGCGATCGGCATATCTTTGAGGATTTTATCCACCGATTTAAGTTGATCTTCCCAAGCAGAATGAGAAGCATCCACTAAATGCACTAGTACATCGGCTTCTGAGACTTCCTCAAGGGTGGCACGAAAGGCATCAACCAGCGATTTAGGAAGTTCGTGAATGAATCCTACGGTGTCGGTGAGTAGCACCGTGTGCATTTGATCATTCTCTCCCGTGAGCGTGAGGCGGCGCGTGGTGGGGTCGAGGGTGGCGAACAACTTGTCAGCAGCATAGACCTCGGCTTTAGTCATCGCATTAAGTAAGGTTGATTTGCCTGCGTTGGTATAGCCTACGATCGCGACGGTGGGGACTTCTTGATCAACTCGTTTTTGGCGAATGCGCGATCGCTGTGCTTGCAGATGATTAACCTGCTGCTGAAGGAAGGTGATGCGCTTCTGGATCACACGGCGATCGGTTTCTAATTTGGTTTCACCTGGGCCGCGTGTACCTATACCGCCGCCGAGTCTAGAGAGGGCTTGCCCATGCCCAGCTAAGCGCGGTAACCGATATTCTAGCTGAGCTAGCTCAACTTGTAGCTTCCCTTCCGATGACTGGGCGCGTTGAGCAAAAATATCGAGAATTACTTCGGTGCGATCGCTAACTCGTAAACCGATCATTCGTTCGATATTGCGGGTTTGGGAAGCCGTGAGTTCACGATCAAATACGACCAAATTTGCACCTTTAGTTTGGGCAGCGATCGCGAGTTCTAATACTTTGCCTTCACCGAGAACGGTTTGAGGATGGGGACGTTCGCGTTTTTGCCAGAGAGCATCTAGCACTTTACCGCCTGCGCTTTCTACAAGTTGACCAAGTTCAATCATCGTAAAAGGCATCGAGTCAGACTTTTCTTTTTGATGCATTAGCCCGACTAGCACTACGCGATCGCGATCATCATCAGTGGCTCGACCTGCAAAGTTGCGGCTAAATTCTTCTTCTAGCCCTTCTACTAATTCTAAGAAATCTTGCTTGGATAGCGCCTCGATGGTCATCGGTGTTGATACCCGCCAAGCATTCTGCTGTTCAGGCAGTTCTGTATCAGTAGCTGGTAATAAATGCGCCAAATATCCCCGCTCAGCATAGCCTTTGGGATTAACTGGCAAAATTATCAAGGCATCAAGGCGCTGCATCAACATCGCCGTTAAGTCCGTGGGATTGGGTGGCAGCGCATCAGGACTGGCACAAATACAGCGCAATCCACTGAGGCGATCGCTACCATAGCGCGGCAATTCAAGGGGTGGGATTTTGGTTTGATTCGGTGTTCCGATCGCCACGCGGATCACCTGTCCGCGCCTATTGATATATATGCAGATAGATTCCTTTAGCTCAGCACTAACTGCGGCAAGACGTTGAGCTAATTCAGGCGTGGTGAGGCTATCTTGAGGCAATCGCGATCGATACAATCGATCTAATTGCTTTAATTGATGCGCCTTCAGTCCTTGGGTTTTTCCGTAAATAGTTTCGATATGCGTTACTCAGTATAATTGTGATAACTGCCTAAGAAACCAATTGAGAATCACTTTTTGCGGTCAAAAGCTCTAAGAGATCCCCCTCAATCCCCCTTAAAAAGGGGGAAGAATTTAAATTCTCCCTCCTTTTTTAAGCTACCGTGTACACACAAGTCTCTCTGTCTATGTTTGATGGTTTAGAGCCCCCCAGCCCCCCTTAAAAAGGGGGGAGAATTATCTTCTTCCCCCTTTTTAAGAGGGATTGAGGGGGATCATTAGTAACTCACGCTATAGCTGATGACTTGTGTGTACACCGTAGCCTTTTTAAGGGGGGCTGGGGGGATCTAGATAATTCTTAAAGGGGTTCTAAGATAGCTATCACAATTATACTGAGTCAGAACTATGAACGCTACAGCGCTTTTTTTAGTAACCCACGGCAGTAGAGATCGCCGTTCATGGTTAGCTTTGCAAAATCTTGTAGCCGTAGCGCGATCGCGAAAAAATGTTGATGGCAATGATTATAGCGATCGCTATATTAGCGGTGGTTGTCTAGAAGGACAGGAACTCAACTTATCGCAGCAATTAGTCCAATTTGCAACTGAGGTGATCCCATCAGGGGTTTCCGAAATTGTGATTTTGCCTCTGTTTTTGCTAGAAGGAGTTCATGTCAGCGAAGATATTCCCGAACAAGTAGCGATCGCGGAAAATAAGTTAACAGATAAACTAGCAGAAAAATTTCCTGATAGATCCCCAGATCGGTCAATATTTCGGCTTAAGGCTCATGTAGGTACAGATAAGCAGATTCCGAGTCTACTATTGCAGCACTTTGAGAAATATAGCGACGAAAGCAGCTTAGAAAAACAGGGGCGGATTCTCATGGCGCATGGTAGTCGTAGGTTTGGGGCAAATCAGGTAGTTGAGGACTTAGCAGCCCAGAGTCAGGCGATCGCCGCTTATTGGGGAGTTGAACCAAAAATAGAAACTCAAATCGAGAATTTATTAGCACAGGGCATTCGTAAAATTAAGATGTTGCCATATTTTTTGACTGAAGGTGGTCTTACTGAAGCGATCGCCAATAAGCTAGAATCCTATCGCGATCGCATCCAGATTCAGCAGTTACCTGTACCATTATCGAATGAGCAGATTGTAGATTTAGCATTGAAATTCATGTAGCTGACGTTAGGCAGATTGTTATAAGATTGAAAGCTGAATCACCGATGTAATAGGAATTGCCAAAAGTGTCGCCACACTTTTGGCAATTCCTATAAGAGCCTTCAAAACATAAAAAGACCTAGCCGTTTTTTGTTTTGGCATAGAAAACTGCAATTTCACTAAGACCGACAAGGTAAAAAAAGTTGGCTGAAAGATATCAAAATCTTAATCCCATATATCAAGACATTCTTAAACAAGAGCGTCTTAAAAACTTAATGCGAATTGCTAAATGTATTGAAAATAGTACAGTTGGTATTTTTGAAACAACTCTAGCTGATCAAATTGGGGGGATTAGCGTATCTTTTTGTGATTTATTAGGATACAGCGCTGAGCAAGTCTGTCAGCTTAGGTATCAGCAGATTTGTCACCCTGATGATTTGTCTGCGTATTATTTTCTCAAGGAGAGATTACTATCGGGAGAAATCGATCATTGCTATATCAATGTGCGTTATATTCGCGAAGACGGTCAAATCGTCCAAGTGCTTCAAAGTACTGATCTTGATATTGGAGGCTCTAAGGAACCTCACTTTGTGAATCGATTTGAAGATATTACTGATTGGGAACAGACAGCGAAGAACAAGCAAGATGTTGAGAACCGAACTCGCTATCTATTTGAGAACAACCCCAATCCGATGTGGATTTATGATCTCGCAACATTAAAGTTTTTGGCAGTGAATCAGGCGGCCATAAATCACTATGGCTTTAGCGAAGAGGAATTTCTGTCCATGACTTTACAGGATATTCGTCCTGCCGAAGATATTCCGATGCTTTTGGAGGCTCTCTCCAAGGTATCCCTAGGATTTAGCGTGCCTGAAGTATGGAGACATCGCAAAAAAGATGGTACACAGATATTTGTCGAAGTTTCAGCCCACACCCTTGACTATCAAAATCATAAATGCGAACTGATTTTGATCAACGATATTACCCAAAAAATGCAGGCTGAAGAAGCCCTCAAACGTGCTGAAGCTAAGTATCGTAGTATTTTTGAGAATGCAATTGAAGGGATTTTTCAATCAACTGTTGATGGTAGGTTCTTGATGTCAAATCCAATGCTTGCCAAAATCTATGGATATGATTCTCCTGAAGATTTGATTGCTAATCTTACTGATATCAAAGAGCAACTGTATATCGATTCTCAGCGCCGTTTGGAATTAATCAAACTTTTGGAAGCACAAGAGGAAGTTAAATTTTTTGAGTCTGAAATTTATCGTAAAGATGGCTCCATTATTTGGACTTCGGAAAATGTCCATGCGATTTATGATATTGCTGGTCATATTCTCTATTTTGAAGGAACAGTTGAAGATATTACGGCAAGTAAACGGGCTAAAGCGGAAATTGAACATCTTGCTTTTCATGATTCTTTAACAAATTTACCGAATCGCGTGTTGTTTCGCGATCGCCTATCAACGGCTTTAGTCAACGCTTCAGTACAACTCCAAATCTATCTCGATCAAAATAACTTCACTGAAATCAAAGTAATTCCACCATTACTAGCAGTGCTGTTTTTGGATTTAGATCGCTTTAAGTTAGTAAACGACACCATGGGACATGCCGCAGGCGATCGCCTGCTAATTGAAGTTGCTAAAAGGTTAAATGAGTGCATGATTGAAAGTACTTTTTTAGCAAGGATGGGTGGAGATGAGTTTATGATCTTTGTGCCTGAATTGCAGAGTGTAGAGTCAATTCAGCAATTTGCCCAACTAATTTTACAATCCTTTGAAAGTCCTTTCTTTGTTGAAGAAATGGCTCTTTATATTGGTACGAGTATCGGTATTAGTCTTTTTCCCAATGATGGTATGGATGAAGAGACTTTGATGAAAAATGCTGATACAGCTATGTTTCGCGCTAAAGAGCGTGGTCGTAATCATTATCAACTCTACAACCATGCGATCGGTGCAAAAGTGAAGGAATATGTAGCGATCGAGAATGGAATTCGCCAAGCTCTCGATCGCGCAGAGTTTCAGGTGTTCTATCAACCACAAATTAATCTGGTTACAGGTGAGATTGATTGTATGGAGGCTTTAGTACGTTGGCTACATCCTGAATTAGGATGGGTTCCTCCCAATCAGTTTATCCCTGCGGCGGAAGAGCATGGCTTGATTGTCCGCTTGGGCGAATGGGTATTGCGAACAGCATGCACCCAAAATCGCACTTGGCAAAGAGAAGGCTTACCACCGATTCGGATGGCTGTAAATTTCTCTGCAAAACAATTTCAAGTTGCCGATCTTTGCGATCGCATTATGCAAATTCTAGTAGAAACAGATCTAGAACCGCAATATTTAGAATTGGAAATTACCGAAAGCTTGGTAATGCAAGACCAAAATACAACAATTGCGATGCTGAAGCAATTACAATCACGAGGCATGAGGGTATCGATTGATGATTTCGGCACTGGTTATTCTTCATTGAGTTATTTAAGACTCTTGCCTGTGAGTAAGGTCAAAATTGATGCTAGTTTTATTCGCGAAACTCCTCAAAATAAGGATGATGCCGCCATTACATCCGCAATTATTGCGATGGCTCATAATCTTAATCTCAAGGCGATCGCCGAAGGTGTAGAGCGTAAAGAGCAATTGGAATTTTTGCGCTCGCATAATTGTGACGCGGTGCAGGGTTATCTATTTAGCCGCCCTGTGCCTGCGCCTGAAGCGACTTTATTGTTACAAGCCCATAAAATAACGTGAGTTCGATAAACAAAATGGTATCTACGGTGCAAAGCGCTCAGTGCGATCGCTCAAATAAGGCTACCCACAAACGACGCGATCCGATTTGGGAGCTATAAAATAATAAATCTATTAATAGTTTTAAAGCTAAGCGTTGGATTTCATCGGGTTTAGCCTGTTCCTCCTCAGCCATCCGCTCTTGATACAAACTATTAAAGCGATCGAGATAATCACCCAAAATTGGTTCGCGATGAGGCGCACGCTTTAGAGCCGTGCTTTTCTCTAACTGAGCAACTGCGTTACGGATTGCAAATTGTTGCTGAGCCGCCAAAGTGCAACTGATTAAAGTCATCGCTCTCGCCTCATCCACATCCAGTTTCTTGCGTCCCTTGCCCTTGCGTAAGGGGCTAGCCTGACGTAAGCGCCACAGCGTAATGCGATCGCTTAAAATCTCTTCTAAGCCCAATTTCTCGGCAACGGCAAGCATTTCATCGGAGCCAAGCCCCGTTAATGCTTCTAAAGACAGCAGCACTAAATCCAAATGCGCCTTGATCGCCTGCAACTGAGGCAAATCTGGATTATCAAAGGATGGCGCAGGTTGGGATGTCATGAGTCAGAGCTGGATTTAATTTGTGGCAAAGGGGGTAAAGGTAAAGGACGATGCTTACCTCTTGACTTCTCGACTAAGGCTTTAGTTGCCTTGTCAACTACACTAATATCGCTTAATTTATCACTTGTGATATCAATTACTTCACCACGAGAAGCACTTCTTGCCCTACCTTGGGTCGCCCATGCTTGCATAAAGCTAATCTGCTCCCTCGCAGTACTAGCCAAGGGATAGGTTTCCTTGATCGCTCCTAAAATATCTTCAGTACTCACATCCCGTTGTTCATGGAAAGCGCGATACATGCCTTCAACGATCGCCTGTTCGATTTCCGCACCACTAAACTCCTTAGAAATGGCTGCCATTTGATCGATATCAAAACTGCGTAATTCCATTGGACGAAAACGTTTCAAATGGAGTAAGAAGATCTCCTTGCGCTCTTCATAGGTAGGTAGATTAATAAAGAACAATTCATCAAATCTCCCTTTGCGTAACAGTTCAGGGGGCAATGCATGGATATTATTGGCTGTGGCAACCACAAATACAGGACTCGATTTCTCCTGCATCCATGTGAGTAATGTTCCTAATACGCGCTGGCTAGTTCCCGAATCGCCCATGCTATTGGAAATACCTCCAAAAGCCTTGTCAATTTCATCAATCCAGAGAATGCAAGGTGCAAGGGCTTCCGCTAGCTGAATAGTTTGACGAGTGCGGCTCTCAGACTGCCCCACAAGGCTACCAAACAAGCGCCCAACATCCAATCGTAGTAATGGGAGCCGCCAAAGATTGGCGATCGCCTTGGCACAGAGACTTTTCCCTGTTCCTTGAATACCCAGCAGCAAAACCCCCCGTGGATTCGGCAATCCAAATGCTCTAGCTTCATCGGAAAAGGCTTGCTGACGTTGCATCAGCCACAGCTTGAAATTATCTAATCCCCCAATACTATCAAGGGTTTCATTGGGGGTAAAAAATTCTAAAAATTCGGTTTGACGAATTCTTTTTTGCTTCTCAACTAAAACCCGATCAATATCTGATTCATTGAGAAAATGCTTCTGTACTATTGACTTAGAGAGGGTGTGACAGATGCGATCGCGGGTCATGCCCATACAAGCTTTGATCAGTTGTTCAAGGCTATTCCCTTCCATTCGCAACTGTTCAGGCGGAATCATCTGCTCGATAATATGGCGAATTTCCGTAGTTTCAGGTAATGGGAAATAGAGTACGGCAACCTGTTCTTCGAGTTCCGATGGCATCTCTAGTAAAGGACTCAACAAAATCAAAGTCTTACGGGAATTGCGAAAACTCCGATAGAGATTGCGAAGTTGGCGCACTAAAATCTCATCCAGTCGCTGCGATGCTAAGCGGCGATGCAAATCGCGAAATATATAAATAGTCGCCGTTTGGCGATCGCTGTTTTCAACAATTTGCAAAGCTTGCAGCAAATTGTTTTTGCCTTCCTGATTATGCTCAAAACCACGCACCAAATCATAATAAAGGGTTTGGCGCGGTGGTCCACATTCCTGAGCAACTTGAGCGATCGCCTTTTCAGCACGCTCTTCTTCCCATGTCACGACATAAATAATCGGGCATTTGGCGCGGATCAGGAGACTAAGTTCTTCTTTAAAGTTGAGAGATTTCATTCACAGATGCCTTGGATTTGCAAAAACTCACTTAGCAAGTTTTGATAGCGATTTTTAATAGCTAATTTTAGAAGAAATCGTCATTTGCTACCTGTCGATGTGGGGTTGGTAGCGATTTTAAATGACTGAGAAATTGTAATAACTCGTCATTAGTTAATTGCTGACGCGACTTTTTATCAAAAGTCCTTACCAAATAATCACGTCCCTGTGTTTTTGTCCAACTTAGACGCTCCATCTCCACATCAATTTTAGAAATTGCATCTGATAAATCCACAGGCTCAGGCGAGATTTGAGGCGATGAAGGCTTGCTCATTGGTGCATCAGTTGCATGAGGTAATGAAGATAAAGCTACATCAGCTTCGGGTAGATGCTCATTCCCTCCATACTCACTGGTATAGTCTATGGCTGACTCAGCGTGAATGGTTTGTGTAGTATGGGTCACGGGATGCGAATCACTAGTAGAGAGATTACTAGCTCCCAAACTGCCTAACGTATTAAAGTTTGCCGATGGTAATGAGGTGATCGTGGATGGCTCTCGTGATACTTGGGTGAGCATCGGCGATCGCCCCCCATAGTTGCCATAGTTATTATCAAATCCATTGTCAAAGGCTAGCCCTGCGATCGCGAGGGCGCGTTTTACAGCCCGATCTTCAGCGATTTCAAGATCGCTATCGACAGCCGTAGCCGTACCCATGATCGCATCTCCTTCAGAAACGATCGCTCTAAAAGCATGAAGACCATCTATTTTTGGTAGCATCTCTGTTTGGATACGACCTTGGGGATATTGAGCGCGAAACTGAGCGAACATAAATAGGTACAAAATCAATTTTTTGTGGAAATAATCTGTAAAACACAGAATATCTTATACCAAAGCTAAAAATGGCAACGCCATTTTTAGCTTTTAAAATCTTTACTGGGTTTAGTTTTTAATTTGCAAAAGTATTGGTAGACTTTCGTGAATTGGTATTATGGTGGTTTTCCAATGAGTATAGCTGTCAGTACAAGTATTAGCACGCAAGTGGCAACGTTTGGAAACGTCACTTGACTTTTAGGCAACAGCTATATCAAGTCTAAGTATCGAAAAAGTAAGCAAAAGGTGGCGTATAACCTGGAATCTTATTTTCATCGACTTCATCAATCTGATCGGGATCAAGATATTCATTGGCATAGCGCATATAGACTTTTTCGCTAACAAAGAGATCGAAGACATCGGGATCAATATGGTTATTGATTTTCATGTTACCGAGGATTTGCAGGCATTCAGTCAAAGTTTTACCTTTTTTATAGGGGCGATCCTTCGCGCTGAGGGCTTCAAAAATATCTGCAATTCCCATCATTCTTGCAGGTAAAGACATTTGTTCGCGGGTTAATCCCTTCGGATAGCCTTTGCCATCCATCCGTTCATGGTGACCACCAGCATATTCGGGGACACGACGGAGATTGCGGGGATAGGGGAGCTGCTCCAGCATCTCAATCGTGACTACGATGTGATCATTAATAATTTTGCGTTCTTCCGCAGTAAGGGTTCCTCTAGAAATATTCAGGTTGTATACTTCATTTTCCGTTAAGAAATTCGTTTCGACACCTTGGGGATCATTCCAGCGATAGGTGGCAATTATTTGCAGGCGCTCCTTATATTCATCACGCATAAACTCACCACCAATATTACAAATGCGGAGAAAATCTTGATCGCTAGAATATTGGGCAAGTTTCTGCTGAAATGCATCTTCTAGTTCAGGAATAATACTGAGATTGCCCGACTCGATCGCTGCTATTTTTTGATTGAGAAAAATAATTTCGGCATCGCGCTTCAGTACTTCAAAGCGAGTATTGATTAAGTGAATGCGATCAAAAATTGTTTCTAGCTTTGTTGCTTTATCAATTACATGGACAGGTGTTGTAACTTTTCCGCAATCATGCAGTAATCCTGCTATTTTCAGTTCGTACCTTTCATCATCATCTAAGTTGAAATTCTTGAAAATGCCATAATCTGCTTGACAAGCGGCATCGGCAATCATCATCGTTAAAGTGGGAACACGGCGGCAGTGAGCGCCGTTATAGGGCGATTTTTTATCGATCGCCTCAGACATCAGATTGATAAATGACTCGAACAGTTCTCGAAACTGACCAATTAGTTTGTTATTGGTTAAAGCGATCGCGGCTTGAGATGCTAAGGATTCACCGATACGTTGGGCTACCTTCGAGAACTCGATGATCTTATTGTCAATACTTTTGGCATTAATAAGTTGCAGCACCCCAATCAACTCATTTTCGTGATTGAGCATTGGCAGCGTTAAAAACGACTGCGATCGGTAGCCAGTTTTTGTGTCAAAGGTTCTAGTCCCTGCAAAGTCAAATCCTTCAGCAATATAGGCATCAGGTATATTAATCGTCTTTTTGTGTAGAGCAGAGTGAGCCGCCACCATTGTATTGTTCGGCTTCCCAAATTCATCGTAGAGTGGCAAAGGATCAAAGGGAATCGCCTCTCCTAGATTGGCTCCCATCATAATGCCGAGGGAGTCATTCATGATAATTTCAAACTGAAGGTATTTTTTGTCCTCAGTTGCTAGATACAGTGTTCCCCCATCAGCATTTAAGATTGTCTTGGCTCCTCTTAAAATCATCTCTAGCAATTTGGGCGTATTTTTCTCAGCCGAGAGGGCAATGCCAATCTCATTTAATTTTTCGATTAATTCAAAGGATTCTGTTTTAGTATCGCCCATGTCCATATTTTGCGTCCCTATTTGTCAACAGTGTCTTTTTTTTGGAAATGTCATGAGGGAATAACTTTGTCAATTTTGCTTGGGTTGAGTGGGTTGAACCAATATTTGTGGTAAAGGTGGCAAACCAGTTTTTTTCCAGAACTGTTGAAATTGTTGGGGCTGAGCTAGCCGCCATCCAAACAATAAGATCGTAGCTAAAAAAGTTGTTGTCAGACCAAATTTCACAAGACTTATCGCAATTTGTCTATAGTTTGATTTTTTTTGTGGATTCTCGTGATTATCTTTTATCTTTTGTTCAGGGCTGTTTTTTAAGCTAGAAGTAGTTAAACCTATAGTATCGGTTTGATGTAAGGATTGATTAATTGGTTGAGATATTTGTTTTTGTAAATATTCGATAGACTGATGCACAATTGGTGGGGCTTGATTGGTTCTAGACCATTGACGGGCGATCGCAGAGGGAATAGCACAGAGATTTTTGTGTTCTAGCTTGGCGATGCGATCGCGTAAGAATATTTCATCGGAAATTAAAACCACACATTTTTGTGGATGAGCATTAGCGACTCCCACTGCACTTTGAGCAACGTTAATCATTAATTTTGCCTTACGACTTAGATTTTGGGTAGCCCTAACTACTAAGTCATCATGTTTGTCAGTGAGATCTGTAATTGGCCACTTGAGTCCAGACAAGTTTTGGAATTGTTTGGCAACAGCCTCGTTACCTTCAGCTTTGCCATTAGCAATATTTTTAATTTCGAGAGCTACAACTTCTGGCAAAAGACATTCACCTAATTTTGCGATCGCCTGCCAAGTATGGGGATCAGTGTCAATAATGACGCTAGTTTCGACAAGCAGAAGATAAGGAGAGTTAGTCATAGCAAAAAATACAGATTATGTGGTGGATGGCGCAAATCTGCCCCATCCACCTGATTTAAAAAGGATTATTTTGTCAATCGCGAGCCTTGCCAGTTGCCAAAATTGTTGGTGCTTTCACCAGTGCCATAGCTGCCATAAAATTCTTTGCATCCTTCCCCGAAGACCAGAATTCCTTTCCCCTGTTGTTTTGGTTGCTGTTTGGGAGTTTCCGTCCAGTCGAAGGTAACGATATTATTGCTCAATGTACCTGTTAGTTCACCCGTAATTTTGCCACGCTCAAAATTGGCATACTCATATTTCCCTGAAACTAGATTTTCGCTTTCTTCTCGCAAAGTTAACTTGCCAAAGGGGGTTTGCCATTCTCCGCTGATTTTGGATTTACACGCAAGGTTACTATCGGGAGTTGCTTCAGGAGCTGTGAGATATTGCAATCCAAATATGGTGGTTAAGACAACTCCGCCTACTCCACAAAGCAAAAATAACCAAGACCAAGAAACTTGCTTTTGCCAAGGTGTCTTTAGCAGCTTTGAGAAATATTTCAAACGACCCTGCTCAGAAGTAGTAGTATCTTCTGTCTCTAAGATCTCTGTTTCTGGAGAAGATGGATCTTCATCTTCTGGAGGCAATGGCTGCGATCGCTTGCTTTTACTAGACCAAAGTTTTTGCATAGTTAAGGCAAATATTCTAATGCCAATATCTAGTAGTACTAGTATTACATTGTTGCATGATGATAAAACTCATGCCTATTGATCTCTTCAGCGATTATGCTTAGCAATGGTGTATATGGGTGTTGCACTTACATACATCATGGCTAAGTTTTAGATTTTAGGTAACACCATGTCTCAACCTTCGGAAACTGATATTCAACAGATTTTCGATCGCATTGCGCCAGTTTACGATCGCTTTAATGATCTGCTCAGCTTAGGTCAGCATCGGATTTGGAAAAAAATGGCTTTGCGTTGGTGTGAACCACAACAGGGTGAAAAATGGTTGGATCTTTGCTGTGGATCGGGTGATATGACGGCTCTAGTTGCTCAGAAAGTTGCTCCCACTGGTCAAGTAATCGGTGTGGACTTTTCTAAGGAGCTATTAGCGATCGCTGCCGATAAAGCCAAAAACTACTCTCCCAAAATTCAAAAATGTCTGACATGGCAACAGGGTAATGTTTTGCATCTACCCTTTGCTGACAATAGTTTTAATGGAGCCACCTTAGCCTATGGTTTGCGAAATGTGGCGAGTATTCCTCAATGTCTATCTGAGTTACATCGTGTTTTGCAAAATGGATCAAAGGTAGCGATTTTAGATTTTCATCGTCCTAGTGATCGCTTGATGCAAACCTTTCAAGATTTTTATTTGGCGCAGGTGGTTGTGCCACTAGCTGATCGCTTTGAGATGACCGATGAATATGCTTACATTGCACCAAGTTTGGCAAGATTTCCCATTGGTTCGGAGCAGGTCAAACTAGCTAAAGCCGCAGGATTTAGTCAGGCAAAACATTACGCGATCGCCAATGGCATGATGGGAATATTAGTTTTACAAAAATAGAGGCGGCGCTTTGCGCCGCCTCTATTTTTGGTTTTTATATCATGATCCCCATATTTATCTCGTTTTTTGAATCCTGTGATACCAAACTTTAGATATCACTAGCTGTAGATTTAAAAGCATCGGGAAAAAGAGATGGAAATATGACACAAGCCAATCTTGAGAAAATTAGAACTCTCCGTCAACAAATTATTGCTGAAACTAAGTATGGTTTTGCTGACTGGAACCTAGTCCAGAAACTCTTAGATGACTTAATGATCAATCATCGACAATATAAACAGTTTGCGATCAAAGAAAATATCACTCTTTATAAATAAAAAAGAATCGGCGCAAAGCGCCGATTCTCTTTTTTAAACAGACATTTCTAGCATCCTTTGCATGGGTTTCAGTGCGGCTTGCCGAATTTGCTCATTGAGAATTATTTCAGGAGAACGATTCTTCATTGTCAGATAGACCTTCTCCAAGGTGTTCAGACGCATATAGGGACATTCATTGCAAGCACAATTGCTATTGGGGGGAGCAGGAATAAACTTTTTAAATGGTGTGGCTTTTTGCATTTGATGAATCACCCCCGACTCCGTAACCACGATAAATTCTTGACGATCGCTCTGTTGGACATACTTTAATAAGCCCGTTGTCGAGCCGATAAAATCCGCATGTCGTAATACATTAGCTTCACATTCAGGATGGGCAATGATTTCCGCATTGGGATAACTTAGCTTGAGTTCCACTAATTTGCGTTCAGAAAAAATTTCATGAACCATGCAAGCCCCATCCCATAACAACATCTCGCGTCCTGTTTGCTCGATCACATAGCGTCCAAGGTTGCGATCGGGGGCAAAAATAATTGGCTGATCTTTGGGAATTTGATTGACGATCGCTACCGCATTCGCGCTAGTACAGATAATATCGCTGAGGGCTTTGCTTTCGGCGGAGCAATTTATGTAGGAAATTACCAAATGATCGGGGTGATCAGCTTTAAACTGGGCAAAGCGATCGGGGGGACAACTATCGGCAAGGGAGCAACCAGCGTCAAGATCGGGCAGTAATACCAATTTATGAGGATTCAAGATTTTGGCAGTTTCAGCCATGAAATGCACGCCCAGAAACACGATCACATCTGCTTGGCAATTGGCGGCGGCTTGTGACAGTCCGAGGGAGTCACCGATATAATCGGCAATGTCTTGTAGATCAGGATCTTGGTAATAATGCGCCAAAATCACTGCATTTAAGTCTTTTTTAAGATCAGCGATCGCCTTGAATAGGTCGATGGGAATGGAATTATTGATAACTTGGCGATCAAGTTGTTCAGGTTTGGGGGCGGCGAGAAACACAGGTTGCCTCACAAAAATAAAAATAGTGAGTAATAGTGAAAATTATTCATTTCCTATATGTAATTATAGTAGAAATCACCAAAAATATATCTGTCAAACGAAAGAAATAAAACATAAAAGAGAATGGTGGCGCATCGCGCCGCCATCCTCTTTCTATGGAGATTAATTTTTCGCAACTTTTTCTATAGGTTTTTCGTCAACGTTATTCAATAAAATAGTGACAATAGCAATTCTTACTGCATATCGTTATTGTTAAATCAGCGCTCTAATTTTTGTGGTGGTGGCTCTAGTGGGGATCTAGCCTAAATATTGTTCACAGTAGATAAACATCAGACCAGTAAAGCTTGAGGTAATTATAAATATGAAAATATCGATCGCTAAGTTATCAAATTTAGTTAGTCAGAAAGTTGTCGCATCAATGGTTAACAGACTTCAGCATTACTGGAAATTTGCGATCGCTTTGCTGATGTCTGTATTGTTAGCAGTTACTCTTAATCCTTTTGCGGTTAAAGCCTTTAACTTATCTGACCTGTTTCGGGTGCTGCCATCCGCTATTCAAATTATTCAGCTTTCTAGTATTGGCGACAATGAGGAAGTTTCTCTAGGTCAACAAATTGATCGGCAGATTCAACAGGAAGTCCGCATCAGTCGCGATCCTGCGGCTAATGCCTTGGTGAGCCGCCTAGGACAAATTTTAGTACCCACTAGCGATCGCCCAAATATCCCCTATACTTTTCGTGTTGTTGATGATAACAATCTCAATGCCTTCGCGACTATGGGCGGATTTGTTTACATCAATACTGGCACGATCGCTGCTGCGGATAATGTCGCTCAACTAGCCAGTGTCATCGGTCATGAAATGGGGCATATCTCAGGTCGTCATGCGCTAGAGCAAATGAGACAAATGGCGATCGCTCAAGGGATTGCCACAATTGCGGGTGTTGGTGATGATCGCTTAGTTGGGATTGGTGTTAATCTCGCCTTGCGGTTGCCCAATAGCCGTGAAGCGGAATTTGATGCTGATCGACGAGGTTTACTCAATATTACAAGAGCAGGTTTTGCTGCAAGAGCGATGCCAGCCTTTATGCAAAAACTAGCTAGTTCCCGTGGTGGTGGCGCTCCCACTTTCTTGAGTACTCACCCTGCAACTGGAGAACGTATTGCTGCACTTAATCAATCCATTCAAGCTAATAACTTAAATACTTCAGGTGGTTTGAATGATAGTGAATATCAAAGAATTTGGCGATCGCGCTTCCGTTAAATCATAATCAAAAACAAAAGAGACCGCATATTGTGCGGTCTCTTTTGTTTTTGAAATCATCCATCCAAAAGGACAACGAGATCGCATATCCATCTCCATAACCAGTGATCGCCCCTCAAAAAAAACTAACCAACCAGCGATCGCCTATCTTTCAAAAATTAAACCAAGACGATCGCTTCAAGCAAATAATTCAGAATTTGTAAGATTTGGAGAGTTGAGAGATTGCGCCCCTTCGGGGCGCAATCTCTCAACCCATTTAGGATTGCTATATAATTACAAGAGGATTTATATCAATTCCTAGCCTAAACTAATACGGTGAGTATCATGACATCAACAGTACTTTATGAATCTGATTTTTATAACTGGACAGTTGAACAGGTCAAGAGTTTGCGATTAGGTAAGTTGGATAGTTTAGATTTAGAGAATTTAGCGGAAGAGATTGAATCTTTGGGTAATCAGAAAAGGGCTGAGTTGGAAAATCGTTTGGCAGTTTTGCTAGGGCATTTACTCAAGTGGGATTTGCAGCCGAATTTGCGTGGTAAGAGTTGGCGAGCAACAATTAGGGAACAACGCCGCGAAATCAAAAAATTAATTAGAAAAAATCCTAGCTTGAAGTCTTATTTGGATGAAGCAATGACAGATGGTTATGAGTCGGCTTTGGATCTAGTAGTGCGAGAAACTCCATTTGATTACAAGGATTTATCAAAAGAATGTCCTTATGCGATTGCTCAAGTTTTTGATGACAGTTTTCCTATTGGTGTAGATGTTTGATAAATAGGCGATCGCCCCTCAAAAAATCAATCAACCAGTGATCGCCTATCCATGCTCAACAAACAGCGATCGCCTATTTTTATATTAAAAAGAACCATTACGGAGTTGTTCTATAGCAATTTTGAAAGGTTCTATTTCGTTAAAACACAACCGATAGGTTTCTTCAGCATCAATACTAAAGTAATTGTGAGCAAGTATATTTCTTAATCCCTTAATCCCCTCCCAATCAATATTTAGGATGTTGCTCAAATAATTTCGGATTGATTAATTTATCAAGTTTCTGTGTGTTTTCACCAATCGCAACTAACATCATCGCGATCGCATCAAGGCGATCTAGTCCATCGTCATTACGAATAAAATCATACGCTGTGTCGATCCCAGAAAAACGGCGTTCAATCCTTCTAATTCCTTCTTGAATTTCTAAAAATAATTCTAAAAGCATTAAGCGATCATGCATATACAGCCTCACGATCAATTCGCGCTTTTAGATGCTTATTCATTCCGTACCAATATCGAATCACATCAACTTTTCTACCAAATCTTTTTTCTAATTCAATTTTTAAGTTAACTCGCTTTAAGATATTTGGCTTCATATCTACGACAATATCAATGTCACTATTCTCATTTGCTTCATTTCTTGCGACCGATCCGAAAACACCAATTTTGTTGACTTCATAACGAGTAGTCAAGTCTTCTTTTAGGGCGCTTAACTCGCTCAATATACTCTCTTTATCTAATGAATGTACAATCATTACTAGTACCTTTTTCGGGAAGAGATAATGGACTTCTATTGTACCATAACCAGCGATCGCCTATTCATCTCCATAACCAGCGATCGCCTATCCAATCACCACAACCAGCGCTCTAAAATGTAAATCAAACTGCGATCGCCTATCCAATCCTCACAAACAGTCATCAAAAGTTAAAGTATAGCGATCACCCCATTAGTAAAGTTTTTCATTAATCTCGTACATATTACATTGGAATAGTAGAAATCCCTTTGTATTGCTTCCACATTTCATTCCTTATTCCTCTCGCAATTTTAACTTTTTTTGTCTCTCCAACACTTGTTGTTAGAAAAATATTGAATGTGTTTATTCTGTAGAAGGCTATAATCGCATTCTTTGCAAATAAAAACTCATCACTGTTATCTATACTTTTAAAGAAATCTATAGGATGAAACACCTGACCTTGTTCTCCATCAGTTAGCTTGGCTGGAAGTTTTGTACATAAGAGAGAAAACCTTCTATCCATATGAGGAAATGTTATTTTCCTTTGAAGTCTTCCTAATGGATGTGATTTATGATGCCACTCAAAATAAGTAATAGTTACAGGTCTTGCTCCTATATTTATAAAACTAATCTGATAAGCCCAGCGATTAAGTGTTGTCGGATCATTGCCTGCGAGTTGAGCAATACTTAATCTAGCCTGAATTATGCATGACAAGGGGAACGAGAACAAGAAAAAGAGCCTAAAAGCTATTAGAATTAGGCTCTTCAGAATAATAATAGATGTATTTTCTCATGACAGAGTGTAATCAAGAAGCAAAGATCG